>JACMMY010000156.1 GCA_014378805.1 Moraxellaceae bacterium | reverse complement strand
TTAAATAGCAAACTGTTATCAATCTATGTATCGTTGGTCGGTTCTGTTGGTGCAGGAAAATTCGATTATCTTGAATTACAGCAACAACAAACGGCAGTCAGCGGAGGCGTGGGTTTGAGTTCAAGCTTGCGCACAGAAATTAACGATCAGGGAAAAATCAGTGCATTCTTGGTGTTATCTACCAAAGCGTTAGTGCATAAATTAGAAGCGATTCAATTGCTGCATGATGCATTTATTAGCCTGCGTTTCGATGAAACCGATCGTATTTTAGAGTTGCTGCAACAGCGTAAATCACGTTGGCAGTCACGCTTGAGTGGTTCTGGTCATGCCTATGCTTTGCAAACGTCGTCACGTGATTTAAGTGCGCTCGCGCAGCATGAGTATGAAAATACAGGACTTCCTGCACTGTTATGGCTGCGTGATTTATTGACCAATATCGAGCAAGATGAATCTGTTAAAACGCAGTTGCTGAAAGATTTAGCTGCTTTACATCAGCAAATTGTCGCATTACCACGTCAATTTTTATTGGTTGCAGAAGAAAACCAACTCACCAAACTGAGTACAGAAATTGAAGAAGTCTGGGCAAGTGATGTTGTGATTGAATCCAATGCACAAGCCGAAATTGATAGACAAGGATTAACTAGCGCTAAAGATTTAGCTTGGCTCATTCAAACCAACGTGCAGTTCTGTGCTGTATCTTATCCTGCAACAGTAGTCGATCATCCTGATACAGCGGCACTGATGGTACTTGGCCCTTATCTGCGTAATGGTTTCTTGCATCGTGCTTTGCGTGAGCAAGGTGGCGCGTATGGTGGCGGCGCTGGTTACGATGGCAATGCTTGTGCATTCCGTTTCCATAGTTATCGTGATCCACGTCTTGCAGAAACATTTGATGATTTTGAAGCGAGTATTCAATGGCTCATTGATACACCGCAAGAAGCGTATCAATTGGAAGAAGCGATTCTCGGTTTGATGGGGGCGATGGACAAACCTAGTTCACCTGCTGGTGAGGCGATGTCGGCGTGTCATTCGATGCTTCATGGTCGCACACCAGAACAGCGTCGTGCGCTACGTCAATCGTTGCTCAATGTCACAACAGATGATTTGCAACGCGTTGCAAGAACCTACCTTCAACCTGAGCTACGTCAACGTTCCGTGGTTGCCCCTTATGGCAAAGAAGACGAGTTAGTGACCCTTGGATTTGTTGTTGAACGTGTTTAATGGGAGTGTGTTTATATAAAGCTATTTTGCGTTTGATCGTTTGATCGTTTGAAAAGCATTTTGATGTTGCTTTTTATTGTTAAGATTAAAGACAAAATTTCCTCACGTGAAATAATTTCAGAACCGATTGTGAAGGTGGGGGCTTTTAAAAAGTTCCCACCTTCATAAAATGAGGTCGATATAACGTACCGTTTCTTTTTAAATTTCCTCAAAATAATGACTTCAAATCAATTATATTCCCAATATTTACGAATTAATTGATTTAAAGTGATTGAGCTAATACATTAAATCTGCACGCTTTAACATAAGTTTGTGATATGTTCGAGGTCAATGTCTTTCTGTGACCTTAAGCATGCGCCTTAAGCTTATTTATGCATTCAATTGACTCTGAAATTGCTGCTGCATCCGAAGACCAACAACTTCCCGCATCTGAAAATATGAATCAGCATGCTGAAAATTTTGTTTGCTGCGAAGAATGTGATGTCGTATACAAACGGATAGAATTAAAAAAAGGTGAGAAGGCCTATTGTCTTCGCTGCGGAGCTGGACTCTATAAAAATGGACGCACGCTTGAGCAATTATTACCATTAGTGATTGCCAGTTTGATCATGTTTGCGATCAGTAACGCATATCCAATCGTACAAATTGAACTACAAGGTATTCGTTCCGAAACTACGTTGTTTGGTGCGGTACTGGCGATGTTTCAGGAGGGACGGGGTCTAGTCGCCTTGCTGGTGTTATTTACGACGATTATTTTTCCTTTATGTGAATTACTGCTGCTACTTTATATCTTGATATCACTGAACGTTTTAAAGACGAAACCGATTGGCATGGCAATCGCATTACGTATTATTCGGGTTTTTCGTATTTGGGGCATGATTGAGGTTTTTCTGATTGGCGTATTGGTGACTCTAGTAAAATTAGTGGTGATGGTGACGATTATTCCAGGCATTGCTTTGTGGTCGTTTGCAATATTGACGGTACTGATGGTGCTCGTCATCTCGGTTAAGGTCAGCGATATTTGGGATCAGGTTGAAAAAATTTGAATATTCTAAGGTTTTTAAATCAAACGAAAGCGACAACGATCAATCAAGCGGATGATTTAAAGTCGAATTTACTAACGGCTAAAGATCTTTCAATGGTTGTTTGTCATAGTTGTGGACTTTTAAATCCTTTATCTTCACAAGTAAACTCGACACATAAACAAACCTGTTTGCGTTGTCATTCGGTTCTTCATGTACGTAAACCAATTAGTTTGGAGCGAACTTGGGCATTGATGCTTGCCGCTGCCATCCTGTATATTCCTGCAAATCTACTTCCAATGACCATCACCAGTTCTCTGATGGGTGAGCAGCAGGATACGATTATGAGTGGGGTGATTTATTTCTGGCACAACCATGATTATCTCGTAGCTTTTGTGATCTTTACCGCAAGTATTTTTATTCCGATGTTGAAATTAATGATACTGACTTTCTTGCTGTTAGTCGTACGTAAGCAAACAAGTGACAAAAAGCGTTGGCGACCTGAACAATGTGCTTTTTTATATCGGGTCGTTGAGTTTGTTGGGCGTTGGTCAATGATTGACGTCTTTGTGGTCTCGTTGCTGACAGCACTGATTCAAATGCAGACACTGGCTTCAATTTCGGCTGGGTCGGGTGCTGTGGCGTTCGGCACTGTGGTTGTATTAACGATGCTCGCATCTCTAAGTTTTGATCCTAGAATGATTTGGGATAACTACTACAAAATACCTGTAATTCAAGGTAATCAAATACAGCTAGAACTTAAGCAATGATCGACAGGGCTGATATTAAAAAATGACAGATGACAATAAACCAGCAAGCGAATTACCGAATTCATCTGATAAAGGATCGCAGTTGTCTTCTGAAATGCAACCTTCAGATAAAATATTCGCTGAGCCACGTACGGCAACACCGAAAAGCTGGCGATTTTCTCTGGTTTGGTTAATTCCTCTGATCGCATTGGCGATAGGTTTATCTTTGTTTGCCAAAGCGATTTTAGAAACAGGCCCAACCATCACTGTTGCGTTTCGTACAGCAGAGGGATTACAAGCAGGAAAAACAACGGTTCGCTATAAAGAGGTCGATATTGGTTTAGTTCGTCGCATTGAATTGGCAGATGATCGTTCTCATGTGATTGTTCAGATTGAGTTAAGTAGCGCCGCGCGTAGCTTTGCGGTGGACGATACTAAGTTCTGGGTGGTGCGTCCACGGATTGGTGCTGGCGGGATTTCTGGTATTAATACCTTGTTTTCTGGTGCATATATTGGCGTTTCTGGTGGAAAATCTCAAATTGATAAAAAAGACTTTGTTGGATTAGAAGCGCCGCCGATTATTACTGGTGATGATGCTGGCAGAATTTTTGTATTACGCTCAAGTGATTTAGGATCATTGGATACTGGATCGCCAATTTATTACCGTCGTATCAATGTCGGGCAAGTCAGCTCCTATAAACTCGCAAGTGATGGTAAAAGTGTTGAAGTTCAAGCTTTTGTAAAATCACCTTATGATCGTTACGTGACGACGGATACGCGATTTTGGCATGCGAGTGGGATTGATGTATCGCTCAATGCATCCGGTTTCCAAGTAAATACACAATCCCTTGCGAGTATTGTTTCAGGTGGGATCGCCTTTGGTTTTCCTGAAGGTT
>JACMMY010000155.1 GCA_014378805.1 Moraxellaceae bacterium | reverse complement strand
CGCGTTGTAAACCACGCCATAAAGTCCGATCAAGCGCATTCTTTGAATTTAAACGCACAATTAATTCCAACATGATTTGCCAATCATGCCGTGAATCGACAGGTGCTGGCAAAAGTGGCGGCGAATATTTCACGATATTACGCACAGCCCAAGCGTTGAGTAAAATGTCAAAATGACCCCGTTCCAAAGCACCTGTCGGTGGCAAAATTAAATGGGCATGACGAGTGGTTTCATTGAGATAAATATCAATACAAACCATGAATTCAAGACCTGCCAATGCTTCATCCAACTGACGCCCATTCGGTGTAGACAGGACAGGATTACCTGCATGAGTAATCAACGCGCGAATCTGTCCTGCGCCTTTAGTCAGCATTTCTTCCGCCATCACGGCAACAGGCTTTTCACCTGCAAAGATCGGTAAGCCGCGCACTCGTGTTCGTTCCGTATTCAATCCACCAGCTAGATCACTCGCGCCGCTCAATCCAATAATATCAATCGCAGGCTGAGTAAACATCGCGCCGCCTTCACGATCAAGATTGCCAGTGACGATGTTTAATGCGTAGATCAGCCAAGCGGTGAGTCCACCAAATTCTTGAACATTTGAACCAATACGTCCATAACAGACTGCGCGTTCCGCCGCTGCAAAGTTACGTGCCAGCGTACGAATTTCCGTCGCGCTAATCCCTGTAATCTCTGCCACAGATTCAGGTGTGATGCCTGATATAGCATTGCGGAGCAGCTCTAAACCATCGGTAAATGTCGCCAAGTGTCCTAAATCAACACGATCTTCTGCAAAAAGCACTTGCAGCATGGCCGCCAACAAAAACACATCCGTTCCAGGACGAATAAATAAATGTTGATCTGCTTTTATCGCACTTTCAGTACGTCGTGGATCAACGACGACCACGCGTCCACCTCGTGTGCTGATGGCTTGAATTTTCCCCATGGGATCGCCAGCAGACATGAGGCTGCCATTGGACGCTGCAGGATTTGCGCCGATCATAAGCAGAAATTCGCAGCGATCTAAATCGGGCACAGTCATCAAAGCAGGATTACCGAGCATTTCATGAGTTGCAAACATTACTGCGAGTTGATCGACACTGGATGCGCTAAAGCGACTGCCTGTTTTGATGACAGCCAGCAATGGCCCCAGCATAAGGATTGCACCAGGGTGATGTGCAGTGGGATTGCCTATATATACCCCCACCGCATCGTGACCATGTTCTGCTTGGATGCGTTTGATGTTCTTCTCGACGATGTCGAACGCATCGTTCCAGCTGATTTCTACCCATTCGCTGCCAATCCGTTTCATTGGGCGACGTATACGGTCAGGGTCTTCTTGTAAGTCTTTCAGTGCGACGGCTTTGGGGCAAATGTGCCCTTTGCTGAGCACATCCGCTTTGTCGCCTTTAATCGATAGAATCTCACCCTCTTGATGCTCGATGACGACGCCACACATGGCTTCACAAAGGTGGCAGGTGCGGAAGTGTTGTTGTGGCGTATTCATCCATAAATCCTTTTGATGAGTATCTAAAATTCGAATAATTTTTTTTATTATGCCAGTATTTTGCCTTGTTAATGTGTTTATTGATCATAATCTCAGCAAGTTAACTTGATCGTGTGCATTGAAATAAACCTGATACAATCCTGAGAATCGCTCTGACAATGAAAAATATGCAAGGAATGCAATGAGTTCACCTAATCAGTTCGCCCTGCTCAATCAGCGCCGTTTCGCACCTTTCTTTTGGACCATGTTCCTTGGTGCTTTCAACGATAATATTTATAGAAATGCCCTCGTGATTCTGGTTGCTTTTCAAGGCTTGCAACTGTTTGGTCTCGGTTCAACTGAATTGGTCAATATGGCGGGTGCGATTTTTATTGCGCCGTATATTTTGTTGTCTGCAACGGCTGGGCAGCTTGCCGATAAATTTGAAAAATCAGGACTCATCCGACGGATTAAATTATTAGAAATAGGACTGATGATCATTGGTGCTGCAGGGTTTTATTTCCATAATGTGTCGCTGTTGTTTCTCATGCTGTTTGGTCTGGGCTGTCAGTCTGCGTTATTTGGTCCTGTGAAATATAGTTTTATGCCGCAGCATTTGAGCGATGCTGAACTGACTGGTGGCAACGGTTTGGTTGAGACGGGCATGTATGTGGCTATTCTCGGTGGGACGCTTTTGGGTGGCGTCCTGATGGCGGATCATGCCCATGGTGCCATGTTTGTTGCACTGGTGACACTGAGTTGCGCGGTCATTGGGTATCTGTGCAGTCGCTCGATTCCAAATTCACCGGCCGATGCGCCGCAGCTAAAAATCAATTGGAACGTGTTCTCAGAAACATTCCATAACTGGCAAATGATTAAAGGCAATCGATTTTTACGTTTAGCGATCCTCGGCAACTCGTGGTTTTGGTTTTACGGCGCAATTATCCTTGCCCAAATCCCAAGCTATACCCAGAAAATCCTTCATGGTAATGAAACCGTCACCACTGTGCTGTTGGCGGTTTTTTCTGTCGGTATTGGTGCAGGTTCATTACTCTGCGAAAAGCTCTCGCGTGGTCGGGTTGAAATTGGACTTGTCCCGTTTGGTGCGTTTGGCTTAACGATTTTTGCTTTGATCTTGGTGGCGATTGAGCCGACCGCTGTTGCAACAGGCACCGTATTGACTGCCATGCAGTTTTTGCAAGATGTCCAAAGTTGGAAGGTCATGGTGACGTTGGCGTTGATTGGCATGTTTGGCGGTTTTTATATCGTACCGCTGTATGCGATGTTGCAAAGCTACGCTGAACCGACGCAACGTGCACGCGTAATTGCTGCAAATAATATTGTGAATGCGATCTTTATCGTCGCATCAGCGTTATTCGCGATTCTCTTGTTTAAATTAGACCTGAGCATTCCTCAATTATTTTTTGCTGTGGCGATTTTGAATGCATTGGTGGCGATCTATATTTTTATCCTTGTTCCGCAATTTATGCTGCGTTTTGTGGTGTGGTTGCTCATCAATACCATCTATAAAGTGCGTACCGAAGGCTTGGAACATATCCCAGAAAATGGTCCAGCGCTGCTGGTGTGTAATCATGTGTCGTATGTCGATGCGTTGATTATCGGTTCGGAAACTGCGCGTCCGCCGCGCTTCATCATGGATCATAATATTTTCAAAACCCCCGTACTTGGTGGATTTTTCAGAACCATGAAAGCGATCCCAATCGCGTCATCCAAAGAAGATCCTTCCTTGAAAGAAAAAGCCTTTGATGCTGCCGCGCAGGCGCTGCGAGAGGGTGACTTGGTGATGATTTTTCCTGAAGGCACATTGACCAAAACGGGCGAGTTCAACATCTTTCGCAATGGCATGTTAGAAATTTTAAAACGTGAACCCGTACCTGTTGTGCCAATGGCCTTAAGAGGATTATGGGGCAGTTTCTTTTCACGGGTGGTCCGCGGAACTGCAATGATCAGGCCGTTTCGTCGCGGTTTCTATAACCGCGTTGAGTTGATTGTCGCTGCGCCGATTGCCCCCGATGAGGTTTGTATGGAAAATCTCCAAGCACAGATCGCGGCAATGCGTGGTGATTTTAAGTAAGTTGAGTGCGTAAACAGCGGACCTTAAATTTGATTCATGGTATGAGTTTTAAGTTTCTCATTTTATTGACAATGAATGGGGTTACTCAAACCGTTTGATTGAATGGGTGAAGTTGGTCGGTTCGGCTGGTTAATGAATAGGTGAAGAATCACAAACGGAGGTTGGATATGAATACTGAAAATACAGTGCGTGCACAAGTCAGTGAAGCCGAGTGGGAGGCGCGGGTTAATCTGGCAGCATGTTATCGATTAGTGGCGCATTTTCATTGGGATGATTTGATTTTTACCCATATTTCAGCACGCGTTCCTGGGCCTGATCATCATTTTCTGATTAATCCTTATGGGATGTTGTTTGATGAGATTACAGCATCGAGTTTGGTCAAAGTAAATTTGGCGGGCGAGAAAGTGATGGATAGTCCGTATCACATAAACCCTGCGGGTTTTACCATTCATAGTGCGATTCATGCGGCGCGCGATGATGCTAAGTGTGTTTTGCATGTACATAGTATCAATGGTGTGGCGGTTTCCGCGCAGAAAAATGGATTATTGCCTTTGTCCCAGCAATCAATTTTTGTATTGGCGTCATTGGCATATCATGATTATGAGGGTGTTGCGCTGCGCGATGAAGAGAAGCCACGACTGGTCAATGATCTGGGCGATAAAAATTTCTTTATGCTGCGTAATCATGGATTATTGACGCTTGCTGAGTCGATTCCTGACGCATTTTTGTTTATGTATCTATTTGAAGCAGCGTGCATGATTCAGGTACGTGCGCAGGCTGGGGGTGGTGAACTGATTCCGATTGATCAGCGGATTATTGATGGTGCGATGGCACAAGCGGCTGCTGTGACGCGTGGGGCAGGCGGTGCGTTGGCTTGGCCTGCGTTGTTGCGAAAGTTAGATAAAATGGATTCGAGTTTTAGG
>JACMMY010000154.1 GCA_014378805.1 Moraxellaceae bacterium | reverse complement strand
CAACAACGCACGCTTGAACAAATGCGTCAAATGACGACTAAATACGCCGAAGGCACAGCGCCTGAACGCAAAATTGATGATACCGCACCATTGGCGGCAGGTCTTGTGGGTCGCGCGTATGAAGAGTCGTTTGATAAAGAAAATCGTGATATCAAACGGGGTACTGCGACACCGGGTACTCCAGGTGCAGGTAAAGGCAAAGGTCGTACTCGCGGTGGCCGTCAGGAAGAGCAATCTTTCCGCCAACAGCCTCGTGGTCTAAAAACCAGCCAAACCAACAAACATGGTTTTGAAAAACCTGTTGAAAAACAAGTTTATGATGTACAAATCACTGAACACATTTTGGTTTCTGATTTAGCACAAAAAATGGCGCTTAAAGTTCGCGAAGTCATTAAGACTTTGATGAAAATGGGCGAAATCGTTACTCAAGATCAAGTGATTGATCAATCAACTGCATCACTCGTGGTTGAAGAGTTGGGACATAATCCAGTTCTGGTTAGTGATACTGCAGTTGAAGACAAATTGATGGCGTCAGTTGCTGATCGTGGCAATGTGAAAACACGTCCGCCAGTGGTCACCATCATGGGTCACGTTGACCATGGTAAAACCTCACTGCTCGATTATATTCGTCGTGCAAAAGTCGCTTCAAGCGAAGCGGGCGGGATTACTCAGCATATCGGCGCATACCACGTGGAAACACCACGCGGCGTGTTCACGTTCCTCGACACACCAGGTCACGCGGCATTTACCCAAATGCGCGCACGTGGTGCAAAAGCAACTGATATAGTCATTTTGGTGGTTGCGGCTGATGACGGCGTGATGCCACAAACCGCAGAAGCGATTGAACATGCACGCGCTGCCGGCACACCAATCATTGTTGCGCTGAACAAAATTGATAAAGAAGGCTCTGATCTTGATCGCGTCCTCAATGAATTGTCAGTCAAAGGCGTCACCACTGAAGCATGGGGCGGCGATACACCAATTGCCAAAGTCTCTGCAAAAACAGGTGCAGGTATTGATGAATTACTTGATTTGATTTCAATTCAAGCCGAATTGATGGAATTGACTGCTTCTGAAGAAGGCGCAGCGCAAGGTATCGTAATCGAAGCGCGTATCGATAAAGGTCGTGGTGCGGTTGCGAGTGTCTTGGTTCAAAAAGGTACGTTGAAAGTCGGTGACTTGCTGTTGGCAGGTTCGTTCTACGGCCGTGTCCGTGCAATGACTGATGAAAATGGCAAAGCGGTTAAATCTGCGGGTCCATCAATTCCTGTTGAAATTCTCGGCTTACCTGATGCACCGAATGCGGGTGATGAAGTTCTCGTCGTTTCTGATGAAAAGAAAGCGCGTGAAGTGGCTGAGTTCCGTGCAGCACGTGAACGTCAAGGCAAGATTGACCGTCAATCGGCAATGCGCCTTGAGAACATCATGGCAGGCATGGGCAAGAAAGATGTCCCAACCGTCAATATCGTGTTGAAAACTGACGTACGCGGCTCTCTCGAAGCACTCACACATGCATTGAATGACTTATCAGTTGATGATGTGCGTGTACAAATTGTTGGTTCAGGTGTTGGTGCGATTACCGAATCTGATATCACTCTTGCAGAATCCACTGGCGCTGCAATGCTTGGTTTCAACGTTCGCGCAGACAATGCAGCACGTCTGAAGAGCCAAGAAGACGGCATAGACTTACGTTATTACAGTGTCATCTATGAAATGATTGACGATGTAAAAGCGGCAATGAGCGGAAAACTGGCTCCAGAACATCGTGAAAACATCTTGGGTGTTGCTCAAGTTCGCCAAGTGTTCCGTTCAAGTAAGTTTGGTGCAGCTGCTGGTTGTATGGTGCAAGAAGGGGTCATTCATCGTAATCGTCCAATTCGTGTATTACGTGATGGCGTAGTCGTATTCCAAGGTGAATTAGAATCATTGCGTCGCCATAAAGATGACGTCAATGAAGTTCGAGCAGGCATCGAATGTGGTCTGGGTGTTAAGGGCTACAAAGATATTCAAGAACTCGATCAAATCGAAGTCTATGAAATTCATGAGATTAAACGGAGTCTATAATGAGTCAACGCCTACAGCGAATGGGTGATCAGGTACAGCGTGAGCTGTCTGACCTCATTCGCATGGAACTCAAAGACCCACGTCTAGGTGGTGGTATGGTCACCATCTCAGCCGTGAAAGTTAGCTCTGATTTAGGCTATGCTGATCTTTACGTGACCGTGATGGGTCGCGGTGAACTAACGAATGATTTGACCGAACAGTCTCATCAGGAAACGCTTGATTTGCTTAATGGCGCAGCAGGTTTTCTGCGTCAAGAGTTAGGTCGTCGTATCAAAACCCGTTTCACGCCACGTTTACGCTTTCACTATGACAAATCAACGGCACATGGTAACTACATGGCTGCGTTAATTTCTGAAGCAGTTAAAGATATGCCCGCTGAAGATAGTTATGGTGTAGATGAATCGAGTATTGAACCTAAATAAATGTTCATTGCTTCCAAATAAAAGACCGCCTCAGGGCGGTTTTTTGTGGTGTACAAGCTACCAGCGTTGTTTATTTTGAATAGATGTAGTGTCCCGAAAAAACTCTTAATGACGAGTATTTTCAGGGAAGACCGATAAATTATCCTCACTACTTATCTATAAGTGATTCAAAAATAAACTTGAAGTTCGTCTAAAAATAGCTTATTGAATCAATAACAGCACTTTGCTGAGCGCTTCCTCGATCATCAATCTCACGTATTTGGAGAAATAATATGGATGGGCATGGCATTATTTATAGCATTATTATTGGCTTTTTCGCGGGTCTACTTGCGCGTGCTATATATCCAGGAAAACAGAAGATCGGTATGATTGTGACGATCGTACTTGGTATCGTTGGCTCGTGGGTTGCCAATTTAATCGGCAATGCATTAGGTTGGTATCATAACGGTGATGTCGCAGGACTGATTGGATCTGTTTTCGGTGCAGTGATTGTACTTGCTGTTTATCTTTTTATTCATAAGAAAATGACTAAAAGTTAATCTTATTTTTAAGTTTAACAAAGTAGGGCATTGTGATTTTCTGCGAATTGTCGCAATGCTTAGTTATTAAATGTAGTTTTGTTAAAAAAGGATACTAGACGCAGGTCATTAACTTTAAAACAGATAGCATCCTCAAAGCCAATCATTGATCAATATATGTAGCTAGCTTATCCAGAAATATTTTCTCTTGATAATAATAAAAAGATCATAGAAAGATTCATTTCATTTTATACCCCACAAATGGCCTTAGAACGCTCAATGTCGTCCATCACGCTGACTAGTCAGGAAGTTCCCCTTCATGATGATACGCCTAACATGGCATGATTAACGTGCTATTCGAATTGGCTTATTAGGCTTTACTTTACACCTCGTCGAATTTATGAGTATTAAAATGGGTCTCAAAGCCTATTTTTAAATATCGAAACCTCACTCAATCATTAATCTCAAGCGTTTAGCCGATGTTCATCAAACGATGATCAATCTTTCATAACTATGTCATATCCCATATGCAGACTTTAAAACTCATTAAACACTCTTTGAGATTAAAAAATGAAACATAAAGCACGGTTATTGAGCCTTTTAGTGAGTGCTGCAGTTTTTGGGGGTTTGACAGGCTGTAATGACAACAATGATGATAAT
>JACMMY010000153.1 GCA_014378805.1 Moraxellaceae bacterium | reverse complement strand
CACACCGCACGCCCAACAAAACCGGTAGCACCAGTAACCAAAAATCGCATCAGGCCGGCCTTCTGACAAACTGTATAGCCCGCGACACCAGCTTGTTCAGCACAAAACTGACAAGCGAAGAACGCAGTCCGTTTTTTGAAAGCGCCCGGCGTATCTCAGCATTCTGTTTAAAGATGTTGCTCAGACTGCGGTTGGTAGTGCCCCCCAGACGCATCTTCACAAGAACTTCCGGAATATAGTGGCTAGATATGCGGGCAGCCTCCAAATAGCGCGCCATTAGCTCAAAATCTGCAGCAATTTTGAAACTCAGATCGAATCCACCCAAACGCTGATAAACCGAGCGACGAACAAAAAATGTTGGGTGTGGTGGGCACCAGCTTTTTTCAAAAGAGCCTGGCACAAAATCTGCGGAGCGCCAGTATCTGACGGTCCGCGTTGGGTCGACCTGACTGACGTAGCACAGGTCGCCGAAACAACTGTCTGCGCCACTTTTTGCAAAAGCTGCGGCCACAGTTGCCAAAACATTTGGAGAGGCATAAAAGTCATCGGCATTGATAAAGCCGACAATCTCACCAGTGGCTAATGCTATGCCTTTATTCATTGCATCATAAATACCGTTATCCGGCTCTGAAACCAGTTTTGAGACGTGAGCGCCCTCGGCAAAAATGATCGATAAAGTATCGTCTTTTGAACCGCCGTCAATAATAATATGTTCAATATCGTTATGAGTCTGTTCTTTTACGGACTGCAACGTATGTCCAATTGTCTTGCCCGAGTTATAGCAAACTGTAACTATGGTTATCTTCATATGTTAACTACAAGCGAACGGGCTGGTTACAGACGTAGTTCCAATATCCGTTTATTTTTAATTTCAAAATTTTTATCGAATTTTTCTTAAACCAAAAACAGCGTAGTGTTGAGTTGCATATAGAAATAACAAAGAAAATTAAAAACATTGCGCGATAGCGCAATGGATTGTGCGAACTAAGCAAGCAACCAAACATTGCACCAGTACCCCTTGCGTATTTCAAATGCTTACTAAAATCTAACGGTCTTGGAGGGTGAAACACATAACAATAAGCCGCAAGGTCGGCTTTGGATTCATTTTTTAAGAATGCATCAATAATAAACAGCACATCTTCACCACCCTGAAACGTTGCATCCTCTCCAACGCCGAAACATTCATTAAACCGCAGCCCTTTCAAAAGGTTGGTTGAAAAAAAAGCGGACCAAACATAGGCGCCGTAAAACACCTTCATCGTATCCATTTTTTTTAAAGCAACTGTGTTTTTCGACAACTTCGACGTGCCGACGTAATTTTTCCAACGAACCTCAACAAACCAAAGACGGCGGCTAGAAGTTTGATGATTGTTGTACGCCTCCCACACTGTTCGATCAAAAAAAATACTCGAGTCTAAAAACAGAACCTGCCCTTCAAATTGCGATTTTTCAATAAATTCAAGTCCAAGATTTCTTGCGTGACTAACATTCAGCACAGTCGAATGGAGCACGTTACAAAATGAGCTTTTGAGACCATCGCATAACAAAGGCAGGCTAGCGTTTCTGCTCTGAAAAATAACCACAAATATAAAATTAATATCCGCCGATATGAGTTGCGACTGTAATTTTTTCAAATTATCTACGAAGACAACCAAGTCGACCGCTACCGTAGGCGCAATAACGGCTAGGCGATTAGTGATGGTGTGCATGATTGAGAACGATTGTCGGAATAAGGCCGACAGCTTTCAGCGTCAGTGAAGCAGTAGGATGACCGCGATTGTGCGATCAAGCAGAAATAAGCGGCAATACGCATTAATAAATTTAGGGGCATTCACGGCGAATCAAAGATACTTTGGTAATTTAACATATTAAGTGGGTCCTCAACCAAAGTGTCGTTGTAAAGTGCCATTACAAAACTCGCCGCGAAGAAAACAATCAATGCAGATCGACCCATAAGTTTGCCTAGCGTGCCATATCCAGACACCGCACAGATCATAAGTGGTATGGAGAAGAATCCGAAATAATAGCTGACTCTAGTTACTGCAGAGAACTCGACAAATATGTTGAACAACACCACCCCGACAAGCCAAATTTTATAATAATAGGCCAAGCTTTTGGAGTCTTTGAAAAATCCAGACCGCCATATGACGAAAAGCGCAAGCAAATTGGAAGCAATTATCTTTATTACATTTTGAGATTCTTTCATCTCTGCGTAACTATCAAACTTAGTGCCGCCAAAAGCGTTCAGTATATTTTGCGCTAACGGTAGCTGGGAGGCGAACAAACTGGTGATAAGCAAAAATATGCAGACAGACCTCCTTGGTAGCCCCATCGGGGCTAGGAAAATCATAAATGCAACAACGAATGGAAGCGTAGCCGTATAGTGAAATGAGGCTGCCAGCGCGCCCCAAACTATAAACTCTAATCTGCTGCCACCAGAAATTAGCCTAACGGCTGCGTATCCGAATACTACAACTGCAAATGCAGAACGGATAACGCTGAACGAGTTGAGATACAAACCAGGTATAAGCAGATAGATCAGGAAGGCCAGGTTTGGGGCGATTGACATCCTGCTGAGGGTAAGGTAAGCCAGTCCGTGTGTCATCAAAGCAAATAAGAAAAACAAAGCAAACGTCGAGAGTTCTACCATGTTAGCTAAATAGACTAAGAAATAGAATCCGGGTTCAAGCAAAGCTCCGTTAATCTCAATATTTTCGAAGAAGTCGCGATAATTGTTGTAGTCGTAACCAGTTTCATAACGAAATCCACAGAATGCAATTGCTACAGCAGCTGCAACGAGCCCTAAAACGCGCCTGCGCATCAGGTTTGCAGTCAGCAATAGTACGCCCTCCGCAAAGAAGAACAATGAGTAGTAAATCATTGTCGAATCAGCGACCAAAGCAAGCGCGGTGCAAGCCAACAGTAGGTCCTAGCAGCACTCCAGCTTCCGGCTTCAAACATGGCACGCGCATGTTCCCGAATGCTTTGGCCGTAGTTTGACGATGCACCACCGATTGCAAACTCTCCAACAACTTCATCTATTTTTTGGACATAGGATGCACGCTCTGCCAACTGCAGAAACTTGGTATCGGCAGCAATTCTGTATGTTTCGTCATATAAACCCAACTCGGCGTGAAGACGAGTATTGATGAGGACGCCAGCCGAATGGTTGTAGATTATTTTCATGAGATGTTTCTCCGCATCCACAAACCGTACCTTACCGAAAATTACCAAATTTTCATCTGCGCGCGAAATCAAATTTTCCACCCCTGCTGCAAGGATGACGTCGTCACACCCCAACGGAATATAGTGTGACCCACGCGCCAGTTCAATTCCCTTATTAAGTGCGTTATATATCCCCTTGTCAGGCTCACTGATCCACAGCGAAATTTTGTCGCCATAACTTCGAAGGATGGGTACAGTTTGATCCGACGATCCACCATCGACGATTATGTGTTCAGTATTTGTGTAAGTTTGAGCCAAAACGCTTTCTATGCAACGTCCAATCGTCGATTCGCCGTTGCGCACGACAGTGATAACTGACACCAACGGACCTGAGCCAGAGCGGGAGCATAGATCGGCGGCAAGTGATGGATTAGACAGCGCACGAAGTCCGCCAGATACACGTACCTCGCTGGTTAAGCGTGATCTGCAATTCGGTGACGAGTTTTGTGAATCCATAATCTTTACTAGGGTACAAAACAGTGCATTCAGTCATTTTTTCGATTTGTCGTTTAAATCTTTGTAGATTGCTAATCTTTGCTACTTTTGCCGGCGTTAAACTATAAAATCCAATGAGTCTTGTTTCCGAAACAATTACCCTTTTCAACGCGCCCTAACTTTATATAAGCGCCTTCAGCTAAAAGTCGCAAAAACATTTGTACTCGTTGGCAAGCAATAGTTTGACCGAACTTTTTAAATCAATCATCAACTGCTGCTCAGTAGCATCAATAAACTCTTTAGTCACTTTACTTATCTATTTTATCAAATAAGTCTGTTAATCGGCTACGTGACAGGTAGCGAAAACTGTGATTGCAATGAAGATTCTGAAGCAGTAGGTAAAACACCTAATCCTTAATTAAGAAATACATCGCGTCTAAGAAAAATTCCATCCATTTGTAATGACTGACCTGTTCGAGGATCAGTAAATCCCTTTTGTAGCGCCCAAAGCATAAACCCTTCTTGCTCCAATCGATCAACGATATCTCTCCACAACCGTTGTCCATGATAGAGCGGTACCAGTGACAGTTCGCATAGCAACCCCCGTGCGCGTTTCAATGATTCGCTCGCCCCATCCAGCACCTGCCACTCGTATCCCTGGGTATCAATTTTAATAAACAAATTAGAACTTTCCTGAAGATAGCGATTTGCAATATTATCTAACATGAAAATCGGTATACGCTCTGATCCAACATAAGCTGAGCCCATGGCTGCATTGCAATGCGACTCCAGCATCGGCAATACTGATGAAGAAACCGAGTTTCCTGAAATATTTATTTCAATCTCGCCATCGTGATCACCAAGTGCGCATTGATCATGCACGATCCAATCACGATCCCGTGCCGCAAGTGGCGACAGCTTTTTCCTTGCAGACGTCAGAGGCTCAAAACTGACGATCTTTCCGGCAAAGCCGAGCTCGCGAATTTCTTTTGCAAATTGACCTGCATTTGCGCCAATATCAAATACCGTATTTACACGAGCGTGATTCAAGGCAGCCACTATTTGGGTGCCTGGGTCGCCGCTCGGGTTTAGGCGGTGCAGATCCCAGCCGATTTGGCGTATTTTTTTTCTTATGGAATTTTTTATCATCTTAAGCTTCGCTAGCTCGATTTACGAAACGCTGAATGACTCTTTTTATAATCGAAGGCCTTAGCTGTTTTAACATACCCGCAATTAATGAAGCCTCATGAACATCTTTTATTCCTATTCGCATAGTTCCGTGAAATGGATATGACTGCAATCCAATAAAAAACCGATTTTGCCTTGATATCACAAATTTAATAGAATTTCTGAAAGGAGACCTTTTACTTGGAGGCAATTTGATATTGTGTTTTCTTGCAAAATCATTTGCCCATTCCAATACTTCATCATTATCGGGCCCAGATATTTCAATCGCGATTTTTAATTGCTGAACGTGTGATGTTTTAACCGGCTTGAGATGATGAAATCTCTCTGCCTGAAGAAAAGCTTCATAGACACATACAGATATAGAGCGAACAGGTCGTCCACTTTTAACAAGAGGCACGTCGTCATGAAACGGAATATTTTTTTCCTTCCAAAACTTTTCAGCAGGATCGTAGGTACGTGCTCGTTTGACCTTCTCAAAACCTGCCGTACCCCCGCTATGTGTAGATGCACCGTTTATAGCGAGCGGTTCGTGACTGTATACAAAAGTTTTTGTTAGGAAGCTAAAAACTATTGCGCTGTAAACATCCGGTGTCATCGATTGAAAAAATTTTGTAGTTATATTTTT
>JACMMY010000152.1 GCA_014378805.1 Moraxellaceae bacterium | reverse complement strand
CGATTGAACCGTTTTCAAGCCTCATCGAACATGTCGGCGATAGTGGTTCTGGTTTTGCGGTTAAAGCCGTCAATAACATGCTCCTTGCCGTCAATCTGTGGGCCGTTGCAGAAGGTTTTACGACGTTGAAAGCGCATGATGTAAATATCGACAGCGCATTAACGTGTATTAATGCCTCAAGTGGTCGCAGTTTAGCCTCTGAAAACACTTTCCCGCATCGAGTCCTCAGTCGTGAATTTCCATTAACCTTTGCGTTAAGTCTTTTGGCTAAAGATACCGGTATTGCGATTGAGCTTGCCCACAGTGCAAAAATTCCTGCGCCACTACTCGCCTTGACTCAAAGTTTATATCGCGCAGCAAGTAGCAGCTTGCCAGAAGACAGTGATTTTTCTGCGTCAGTAAAGTTACTTGAAGGATGGACGGGTATCGTTCTGGAAAGTAATCAAACAAAGTAAAAATAATGTTTGTTAAAGCCCTAAAGATTATATTTTAGACGTTTGTCTGTTAGCACGGTAACACTGATCAGTTTGTAGGTCACCGTGCATATCGATTTTTATCATCATCTGATATGCTCAGACTCATAATTTACATCCACTTATAGATTACAAGATCATAAATTTCTGATTGTAATCAAATAACTTGAGTATAAATAATATTAGAATTAGGAAATAATCATGGACGTTATTGATCTAAATTTACCAAAAGCTAAAGCTTTTATAGTTCATCACTACACAAAAGAAACTAGTGAGACATTTGAATATTTAAAAAATCACCTGATTTGGTCGGGTGACAGCGACTTACCTAGCCGCAAATATTGCAATATGGGCATTGATTATCTCGTATCATCTGGAAAATTCCGCAAAGGATATCCAATAGAACCCTTTGTTTCAAAAATCATGCAACGACTCAACAATGAATTCAATGTCGTTATGAACTCTTGCTATGCAATTCATTATGAAAATGGCGAAGGTGAACTTCCATATCGAAACAACGTAGAAACACAAGTAGACCTTGAACAACCCGCATTTTCAATCTCTTATGGGGCACCCCGACGTATTACGTTTAGAGATGTGGATAGTTACGATGAATTCGAATTTTTATTAGCAGACGGTTGCCTACTAATCTTGTCTGAAAGTTGTCAAAAAAATTATTCATACGCAATTAAGAAATCGACTGAATTTACAGGTGAGCGCATATCACTGTCATTTCGACGGTTTTATGATTGGTCATTTGATTAACTTAAAGATTCTGATCATTTTTTAAAAATGAATCATCACTAACATAGCCCGACTTCATTCAAATTGGTTCGAGTAAAAATGGCTGAGTCTGACACAAAGCATCAGACTCTATGACATCAAGCATTTACAATATAATCATCCAATTTGAATCGACTTAATTGCTTACGCATTTCAAAAGTTGACCACGGCCACAGCGTAGTATTACGACCATTGGCATCGATAAAGTAACTACTGCATCCGCCTGTATTCCAGACAGAATTTTTGAGTGCATCTTGCACGACGATATTGAAGCTTTTCTGCCGCTCTGGATCCACTTCAATCGTACTCAACTTCTGTGTATTCACTTGTTTCAAGGCATCGATAATATATGTGTGTTGGGCTTCAATAATAATTAACGCAGACGTACTCACCGCTAAATTCGGACCAAACATCAGAAATGCATTTGGACAACCCGCCGTCATCGTACCCATATAACCAATCGGACTTCCCTGCCAAACATCAGCCAAAGAACGACAACCGCGACCATGAATATGCTTCAACATCGATGGCTGACTAACTTCAAATCCGGTACCAAAAATAATGGCATCGACTTCATGCTGACTACCGTCACTTGCAATAATCGTATTGCCTTGTATTTCCGATACACCTGCTTTGATCACCTCAACATTCGGTTGAACCAATGCGGGATACCAATTATTCGATTGCAGAACTCGTTTACAGCCAATAATAAACTCAGGCATTAATTTCTTGCGCAGAACGGGGTCTTTAACCGTACGTTTCAGATTAAATAAGGCCAAACGCTGTATCTGCTTCATTAACTGCGGATGTTGCATACTGCCGTTGAGCGCCTCAAAAACACCATAAATACCGCCACGCATGACTTGCTGTGTCACAGGCAAAAGCTTAAAGAGTGCTTGTGCGACGGATGGCAGCGGTTGATCCATCTTCGGCAACACCCATTGCGGTGTGCGCTGAATTAAAGTCAGTTTGTCAACTTTTGGCTGGATCTGTGGCACAAACTGAATTGCGGATGCGCCGGTTCCAATCACTGCGACGCGTTTGCCTTTCAAATCATAGGCATGATTCCAACGTGCAGAATGAAAGGTTACGCCAGCAAAAGTATCTAAACCTTTAATTGTAGGATAAATGGGTTCATGCATTGGGCCACATGCACCAAGGATAAAACGTGCATGATAGACACCAGCATTCGTTTCAACGACCCAATGTTTAGCCTCATCATCCCACGTTGAATCGAGCATTTCACGATTTAAATGAATGTATTGCATCACCCCAAAACGCTGAGCTGTTTCCTGTAAATATGTTTTGATTTCGGCTTGTTCAGCAAAGACTCTGCTCCACTTTGGATTCGGCGCGAAGGAATACGAATACAATGCAGACGGCACATCACATGCACAACCTGGATACGTGTTTTCACGCCAAACACCGCCAATCTCACTGGCTTTTTCCAGCACAACAAAATCAGTAATCCCTGCTTGTTTAAAACGAATTGCCGCACCAATCCCCGCAAATCCCGCACCAAGCACAGCGATATTGACACGTTGAATTGGAGTTTTAGATGTTAGTTTTTTCGTCACTGGGGACGTCGATTTTCGGACTGATGGCTTTCTAGTCGATGCGGGTCTTGTAGATGGTTTTTTTACGGGTTCAATCATTCTTTACATTCCTATCATTCCTATCATTCCTATCATTCCT
>JACMMY010000151.1 GCA_014378805.1 Moraxellaceae bacterium | reverse complement strand
TTTTTATATGGACAATATTATGAATCCTATCGTCGTCGTTGGCTCTGGTATGGCTGGTTACACACTAGCACGTGAATTACGTAAGCTCAGTGCAGACGCACCACTCCTCATCATCACCGCTGATGATGCGATTAACTATTCAAAACCTGTCCTATCGAATGCGTTAAGTGGCGGCAAGCATCCAGACCAAATCGGTATGGGTGATCATGCAAAAATGACCGAACAACTAAAAGCCTCGATCATGGCTCATACGCAAGTTTTAGAAATTGATAAAACTGCTAAAACCCTGACTCTACGCAATGATGCTGGCATCATCACACAACCTTACGACAAGCTCGTTCTTGCTGTCGGCGCAAGCCCGATTAAATTGCCGATTTCTGGTGATGGCGCATCAGAAGTCTATGCGATTAACTCATTAATTCACTACAAAACTTTCCATGCAGCACTGTCACAAAAAGATCAAAAACGTGTATTGCTTCTTGGCGCAGGTTTGATTGGTTGTGAATTCGCCAATGACTTGTTGACCACAGATCATGACGTCACTGTCGTAGACCTCGCACCTCGTCCACTCGGTCGTCTACTTCCAGAAGAAGTTGCAACTGCATTCCAAAAACAACTTGAAGCGAAAGGTATTAAGTTCGCTCTCGGTACGACGGTTCAAAATATTGGACACGTTCCAACTGGATTAAAAGTTGATCTGGCGAATGGTCAGTCTTTTGAAGTCGATATCGTGTTGTCTGCGGTTGGATTGAAACCAAATACTGAACTTGCACATGCGGCCGATCTAACCATTAACCGTGGTATTCAAGTCAATCAATCACTGCAAACCAGCCATGCTGATATTTACGCAATGGGCGACTGTGCAGAAGTTGAAGGGCATTTATTGCCTTATGTGATGCCGTTGATGCAGCAAGCACGCGCATTGGCACAAACATTAGCGGGTAATCCAAGCTTGGTTCACTACCCTGCAATGCCTGTGAGTGTGAAAACACCTGCTGCACCATTGGTTGTTCTGCCAGCACCGATCGGTTCAACAGTTGAATGGACATTTGAAGTCCTAGAAGATGGCATGATTGCAAAAGCTTTCACGAGTGAAGTACTGCAAGGTTTCATTTTGTTAGGTGCGACGGCAACGAAGCAACGTATGGCGTTGACTAAGTTGGTGCCTGATTTGATGGCTGTTCCAGCTCAATAATCATTTAATCTTCGAAAAACACCTGCGAATATGCAGGTGTTTTTTTATGCGTAGGGTTATGTTGCATGTATTATTAATATGGACAATGCAGGGACGAACTGTGTTCGTCCGTTATTTCTATCTCATTGATCAGCATCTCATTTATAGGCGAACATAGTTCGCCCCTACAATACTTCAAAAAAACCATTCATTCCTTTTTAGAAACCAAACTTTTTTGACATTTTCCGATATTGGATTAAAACAGTCTTGATCCCATAGAGCAGGGTTATTTCGAATGTATTCGGAAATACGAGAGTAATCCTCAGTATTACGAATAATATGGTCGTGGAAAGATTTTTGCCAAGGCGAAAAACCAATTTGTTTGCTAATCACTCCCTTCCATTGTTTGATCATACGTGACACTGTAGGTGCGAACTCTGTTCGGCCATCGGCTGTCAATAACAATAATCAAATGAACATGATTTGGCATGACAACATAGCAATCCTATGTCACATGAGAGTAGATTCTTGCTAAATTCTCAGTTTCTTTAATGACGAGCAAACCAATGTCGGAAGGGACTAAGATGGGAGGATCATCATGCGGACGAACAGAGTTCGACCCTACGATTTTTCCTAATATTTCATGCTTATCTTTAATACAAATGGTTATAAAGTATGCGCCGTTCTGACTATAGTCATATCCCAATAAACGATTCCGTTTGCGTTGAGGGAGCTCTATCATTTGTTTGCTTTTCTCGATTCTTTTTTATTTTAATTATTTAACAAGTTGCAATAAAAATTTTCAATAGAATGTTGATTATGGACTCAAGCCCACGCTACGTTTACTGCACTTCACTGAGGTCAACAGTAAGATCATATTGAGTCATTTTTGAAAATATCCCTATTTCTTGAGATACTTGTATTGCATCGACCATATCTATTAAAAAATTTTCTTTATCATTATGATATTTTTCAGGAATTTGAATATCTAAAATTTTTTGGGTTGAAGAATAATGCTCTTCTGCAACTTTTTTGTATTCAATTATTTTTTTAGTAAATTGACAAACCTCACCTCTCCAGTAAAACAACCATACTGAAAGATCTGTATCCGACCCCATATCATGTCCTTCCCAGTATTTCGTGAGAAAAATTTTCCGCTCATGATCTATTGTCCAAGCTTGATTAATAAAAGGATATTTTTTATTAATTTCATCTAATCCGAAATCTTCACGATTCTGAATAGAAATGTTCTCATTTACAAACGGCATTTTATTCTCTTAGCATTTTTATTTTTTACTGGAAAATTGGTACTATGCCTCATTACAAAAAACACGCGTAGGCTGGAGACTTGCCCCAGCACCACACATTACCAACAATTAAAGCCCTTACTTCATCACCACCAAAATTCGTATCGAATCAGGCACCAATGACAATTGCTCAAGCAATTCCAAACCTTGCGCACGTTGATTGGTTAAACGCTCAATTTCATCATCACGCAATCAACGATACACTTCACGTCGATTGCCAATTTTAACGACAATCACGCATAAAACTTCATCTTCAATTCGACTAATAATTCGATAGTCGCCCACTCGATACTTCCAATAACTACCTGATTTCGAACCTTTTAATGCTTCACCAATCGCCCTTGGATCTTCAAGAGATGTGACTCGTTCATGCAAAAACAATAAAATCCGTTTCGCTATTTGTGGATCTAGTTTTTTTAACTCACGTTCAGCAGCACTCTCAATCTCAATTGTCCAAACCATATTGTTTCATCACTTCGGTCAATGGTGTGGTTGTACTTCGTCCTGCTTTAATGTCAGTCCAACGTTGTTCAGCCAAATATAAATCTTCTAAATCATCAAGATGCTCACGAATGGCTTCTATCATATAGAATGTTTTACTGCGTCCTGTAAGTTGCGCCAAATCCTCAAGTCGATGAGAAACATCATCAGGAAGGCGAAGGGATACGGCAGCCATCAGCTTTCTCCAAAAATAATTTGAGATACAAGTATATCACTGGTTAAGAAAAGAACAAGCGGCTATTCATAAGCCGCTTGTTAGGTAAGACATCTCGAAGGGCTTTGAACCTACGCCCCTTTTAGAACCTACTTCATCACTACCAAAATTCGTATCGAATCAGGCACCAATGACAACTGCTCAAGCAACTCCAAACCTTGCGCACGTTGATTGGTCAAACGCTCAATTTCATCATCACGCACACTTGGATTGTGTTCTTTCAGATAAATCAAACGATCCAACTCTTGCTGTAAATGATCGCCATAACGCTTTTGTGCAGTTTCGGCAAAGCCTTTGATTTGTGATCTTGCGATCTCTTCAGCTTGTTTATAGCGTTGCTCAATCACATCACGGCGCAGTTTTACAACCTGACGCGCATTATTCATATCTAACGCATGAACTTGTGGTTGCAGCATGGCCGAGTTAATACGTGCAGACAAATCCTGACCCGTCTCACTCATTAACACCCGAACCAACTGTTGCGGCAAACTTGCGGCAAGATTCAAAATCTTCGGTGCAATCACCTCGACGCGAAACCATGCCTCAAGCAGAATTTTTCCTGCTGGAATCACAGAGCTACGCAAAACGCAGACATTGGCATTACCAAATGACTGTGTACGAACCATTTCAAAAATACGACCCATCAACGGATGTTCAACGGTCAAATATTCAGTGTCTTCACGCGTTAATGCTTGTTCACGATGGAACGTCACGGTCATACCATCTTCTGGTAAATCCAGACCATCAACGAGCATTTCAGCCGATGGATGAATAATCAAGCTACCATCATGCTGCTCGTCATGTTCAATATTGGTCGATGACAAGAAACGCAACATGAAGTCAGGCAACGTGTTATTGGCGTCTTGCTCTTGCATCGCGCGCACAATGCGATTCGCGACGGTCGGACGGCAAGAATTGAACTCGAGCAAACGATCACGTCCCGATTGCAATTCAGTTTCCAGCTCTAAACGCTCATCATTCACTTGAGCCAAAAACGCATCGAAACGATTATGGTCGTCTTCGCTCTCGATATTCGTCAATAACGCTGCTTTCAAATCAGGTAAATGATTTTCTTGCAGAACTTGAGCTGTCGGCGAAATATGACCAAAAATATCCAACGCTTCGTTATACCAACGGAACATACGTTCTTGTGCAGTTTGCATCAAATATGGCACATGAATTTGAATACGATTTTGCTGGCCAATACGATCTAAACGACCTATACGCTGTTCAAGCACATCAGGATTAGATGGCATATCGAACAACACAAGGTTGCTTGAAAATTGAAAGTTACGCCCTTCTGAACCGATTTCAGAACACAATAAAATCTGTGCGCCGTAAGTATCATCGGCAAAATAAGCCGCCGCTTGATCGCGTTCAAGCAGACTCATCGCTTCATGGAACATCGCGGTACGAATACCACCATGCACACGTAGAGCCAATTCCAGTGATTCAATCACAGGGCCACTACGCGCAATTAATAAGACTTTTTGATGCTTTAACTCGGTTTTAAGCATGTTTAGTAACCACGGCACGCGTGGATCGTTTTCCATCCACTCGCCGTCTAACTGCTCTTCTTCTGGCCACATTTGTTGACGTAGATTACCCGTCACAGGCCAGTTAGCAGGTGCAATGAGTGGCGCTGGCAAACAATCACGACCTTGGAAACCTTGTATCGCTTCACGGGTATTACGGAATAAAATCCGTCCAGTCCCATGACGATCGAGCAATTCGCTAATCGCACGATAACGCGCATCAGGCGTATCTTCGACAGGATGTCCGAGCAATCCAGCAATCGCTTCATGCTGCGCTTCATCCAACATGTCATCTTGCATCAACGCTTCTGCAACTTGTGCAGTGCCCGCGTAATTCGCTTCTTCTTCCAAGAAATGATTCAACGTATCGAAACGTTCAGGGTCAAGCAAACGTAAACGCGCAAAATGGCTATCGACACCTAACTGTTCAGGCGTTGCCGTCAGCAGCAAAACACCCGCTGTTTGATTCGCAAATTCAGCAATCACATCATAGCGATCATTTCCGCCG
>JACMMY010000150.1 GCA_014378805.1 Moraxellaceae bacterium | reverse complement strand
TTTACTCAATTTGTGGTGCGCTATTCTAATCCTTTATGTGTTGTTTGATAATGGTTGAAATCAATTCAATCTGAATTTGATTGAATTAATGCATGTTTTAGTGTGGATTTTAATTCAATATTGCCCAAAAATTTGCCTAAAAGGTGGTGGTTTTGAGTACTTCTTTAAGCGGTTCGCTGAGTCCATGTGCAGGAAAATGCTCGACAGTATTTGGTGACCAAGTGTGTCGTGGCTGCCGACGATTTAGTACGGAAGTGATTGAGTGGAATCGTTATACAGATGCGCAAAAAATAATGATCTGGCAGCGATTAGATGAACAACTCGATCGAATTGTTTTGCCACTGGTGCCGTATGCCAATCGATCGCAAGTCGATGCTTTTCTCTCATCGCGACAAGTACGATTGTTAAATTCGAGTTCGCAGGGGCGGCGTATATATGAAGCGCTTCGTATTTGTAAGCGTGCGCCTGAATTATTGTTGCTATCGGGTTTAAATGTAGTTGCCGATCAGCTTGAATCTATTTGGCAACAAGTCGATACTCAGCTGTATACATTGGCAGTGGCAAATTTTGAATTTACATGGTTACGTGCAGCAAGTTTTGGAATGTAACGATTTTATTCGATCTTCAATGATGCCTACTATTTGTTTTATCAACCGTTCAAATCATTGATTTAATCTTCTATGACAGATCTTACGCATGAAATTCTCGAACATTTACCAGTCTCGATGCAGGCTGGTCTGACTTTATTACCGAAGCGTCAACCCATCGTTTTATTTACACGTCATTCCATTCGCGTGTTGGTCGATGAGCAAGGCTTTGCAGGTTATAAGTTGCCATTGACTGAGCAAGGGCGGCAGTTGGCGAGTGCATGGGGTGCGCATTTAAAGCTCTTGGCAGGGCGTGAGTTTCGCGCTTGTTTGAGTAGTCCAATCCATCGTTGTGTGGATACAGCGTTGTTAATGCTGGAAGGACGCCATGAAAACAAGCTGGCAAATGACATCCAACCTGAAGTGGTCAAAACGACCTTGTTGGTTGAGCCTGGAAGTTTCGTTCAAGATGATGAAAGTTTAAGATCATTGTTTTTTCAATATGGTGCATTAGAGTTTATTAATCATTTTCTCGGTAAAAAAATTGCAGGGATGAAACATCCAGTGCAGGGCGCGTTGGATATTTTGGGTTTGCTTTATCAGCATTTGCCTGAACAAGAAGACAGTGTGCTGCTGGCTGTCAGCCACGATACGATTTTGGCGGTATTTCTGGCGGTGCTGCACGACGAAGTGATCGTATCAGCAGAGGATTGGCCTGAAATGATGGAAGGCGCGTATCTTTGGTTCGAAGACAATGGTTTTACAGGCAAATTTGAAGAAAGCACGGTGCATTGGGTTTGGCGCGGCGTTGCACATTCAAGATTAATTAGTAGTTTTGTTGAGTAATCTGATCTAAGTGTTTTGAGACAATAGTTTTGAGTTGAATACTTTAGATGATGCGTGAGTTTTTTGGATGATGAGTTTTTTTGGATGGAGCTTTGCTTGATGATTTTAGTACATCCCACGCTTGATGCGTTATTAGATCAATATCGTGACTCGTTAGGTTTGCAGTTTGATGCCTATCGAAATCACATTTATCGATTATTGAATTCGATAAATGCTGTGGCACTATTGAGTGATATTGAATTAGAAAAAATTGCGATTGCAGCAGTTTTTCATGATTTAGGTTTGTGGACGCATCACACATTGGATTATCTCGATCCTTCGGCACAAATGGCAACGGATTATTTAGTGTCGATTAATCAAGACGATTGGGTCGATGAGGTCGTTGCAATGATTCAGGATCATCATAAAATTCATGCTTCTAAGCATGACTCACTGATCGTTGAGCTTTTTCGTCAAGCGGATTGGGCGGATGTGACTTTTGGCGCGGTAGGCTTGCAAGTCGATAAACAACCGATGCATGACATTCGCCAACAATTCCCCAATGCAGGTTTTCATAAATTTTTATTGCGGCGCGGTGCGGCGTACAGCTTGAAACACCCATTAAAGCCCATGCCGATTTTGAAGTGGTAGCTTGCTGAATCATAAATTTTAAAAAAATGACCGCGCACGGATTATCAGCGCATCGTATTGCCTTTTGAGTATCAAGACACATGATCGATGAACAATCTAATCTTCCCTTAACTCGTGGTTTGAAAAACCGACATATCCAACTGATTGCGCTTGGCGGCGCGATTGGGACTGGATTGTTTTTGGGGTCGGCTGGTGTGCTGAAAATGGCTGGCCCAGCGATGATTTTGGGTTATGCGATTGGAGGTTTGATTGCGTTTTTAATCATGAGGCAGTTGGGTGAGATGATCGTCGAAGAACCTGTTGCAGGTTCATTTAGTCATTTTGCACATAAATATTGGGGTGGATTTGCTGGGTTTTTATCAGGTTGGAATTATTGGATTCTGTATGTTCTGGTAGGGATGTCAGAACTCACGGCGGTCGGTAAATACGTTCAATATTGGTGGCCAGATGTGCCGACTTGGGCAACGGCGGCGGCATTTTTTGTGTTGGTGAATTTGATTAATCTGACGCGTGTCAGTTGGTTTGGTGAGTCGGAGTTTTGGTTTGCGTTGATTAAAGTCGTTGCCATTATTGGCATGATTGTCTTGGGTAGTTATTTGCTAATCAGTGGCAATGGCGGTTCGGAAGCATCCATTACCAATCTATGGACTCATGGGGGATTCTTACCGAATGGCTGGCATGGTTTGCTGATGGCATTGGCACTCATTATGTTTTCGTTTGGTGGTTTGGAGTTAGTCGGGATTACGGCGGCTGAAGCCGCTGAGCCGAAGAAAGTGATTCCGCGTGCAATCAATCAAATCGTGTTTCGGATTTTGATTTTTTATATTGGTGCGTTGGTGGTGCTGTTGTCGCTTCGTCCTTGGGATCAGTTGTTGCTGACATTATCGTCGGGCGGTGATGATTATCGGAATAGTCCTTTTGTCAGTATTTTCTCGATTATTGGTAGTGATGTCGCGGCGAATATTCTGAATTTTGTAGTGTTGACGGCGGCATTATCCGTTTATAACAGTTGTGTCTATTGTAATAGTCGCATGCTCTATGGCTTGGCGACGCAAGGTGATGCGCCGAAAGCGTTACTGAAAGTGAATCGTCGTGGTGTGCCTGCGCTGGCGATTGGTGTGTCGGCGGCGATGACGTTGATGTGTGTGTTGATCAATTACACGATTCCAGCGCGCGCATTAGAGTTGCTGATGTCGCTTGTGGTCGCGGCATTGGTGATCAATTGGGCGATGATTAGTTTGGCGCATCTGAAGTTTCGTGCGGCGATGAATCGGGTAGGCGTTCTACCTTCGTTTAAGGCGTTTTGGTCGCCGTGGACGAATTATCTGTGTTTGGCATTCGTGGTGTTGATTCTTGGAATTATGACGCAAATCGAAGGTGTCGCAATTTCGGTGTATGTGATTCCGTTTTGGATAGGGCTGATGTGGGTGTGTTTTAGGGTAAAGAATAAACAATAACTCTCATTCATTAAGCCAAGCTTGATCAATTTCTTTATCTTCTTGAAGATCATAGAAAGTAACTTCGTTGATCAATTTAAATTCCGAAACATGATTTTCTGTCAGCGCCATTATCCGATTGAAAATATCCCTATATCCTTGTTTTCCATATACATAGAAGTAAATTTTAATTCGAGAATGTTTTAATTCATTTGTACTGATGATCTTAAACGCTCGTTTAAAATGGGCATTATCGGTGTCGCCAAGTGAACATCCGAAGAAGTGGGCCTCTGATGCGTGAATTAATGTTGCTGATACATTTTTGGTTTTACCAAATGCCGCATGATCTGATTTATTGAGAAAACTGTAGTTGCTCGAAGTTGTTCCATCTTCAACCCCAAAGACAATATCTCTGTTATCTATCGATCCATGAATGTGGTGTATTTTGAGATTCTTTTTTTCTTGCGCATGGAAGAATTGGTCAAAAAAATTAGTGTAATTGAAGGTCAAAATTTCATTGAAATACGGCTCAAGCATGTTGAACCGCGCAGCATTAAAATTCTTCAAATAACCGCATCGCAGTACTTTTGATGCTTGATTTATTTTGTTGTTGAGTTCTTGCGAGTTCTTAATTTCACTTTCTAAATGCTTCATCAGAGCATTTTTAAGTTCCACAAAGTCTGCCTTACATTTAATAGGCCGCTCATTTGGCATTAATGCTTGTTTGCCAATTTTGAGGTTTAATTGGCTTTGATTATTGGTGACATTTCCGTAATTTTTTAGTTCATGTTCAATATCAACCCAGTTTTTGTCACTATGGATATTTTGAAGATGTCCCGCGAGATAGTTATTAGACTTAACTAGATTTTGGAACTGTTCGCTCTTTATAAAATCGCTATAAGAAGTCTTTAATCCAAGATTTAGATCAAAGCCATTTCCAATTATTAGAATTTTCGACATGTAAAAAGCTGATCCTAGTTAAAATATCCAATAATGCAGTAAGTTAAAATTCATTCAAATCAAATGTATCTTAAGAATCGAATGTAATCAATCATTCGTCAATATTGTGCAAACCTGCTAAAGTCACGCCATTGAAAAACTGCTTGGACATCCATCATGCCATTACGCTGGACAGATTCACTCGACATCGCGCTCGCACTCATCGAAGCGCATCCTGAAGTCGATCCAAAAACCATTCGTTTTACCGATTTACATCGTTGGGTACGTGAATTGCCCGATTTTCAAGATGACCCAACTCGCTCAAACGAAAAAATACTCGAAGCCATCCAAATGCAATGGTTAGACGAAGTCGATTAAATCGGTGAGTTGCAAGCCGCGTTGTGTAATAAACGCGGTTTCTGTCCATGCGCGAACACAGTTCGCCACTACGAAATATTGTGATTGTAGGGACGAACTGTCTTCGTTCGTTAAGACATGATGTGATCGTTTTATGTTGGTTTCATTATCAGAATGACTTAAACAATTTGTAAAACAAAACATGCTCTATCTTTGTGCCCAGTCGTCGGTATAATACGCGCCTAAATTTTTGATTCTCTATTTTCGTTTTATCAACACTAAGAAGGAATGTCATATCATGGCAATCGAACGCACACTATCAATCGTTAAACCAGATGCAGTTGGCAAAAACCACATCGGCGACATCTATGCACGCTTCGAAAAAGGCGGTTTGAAAATCGTTGCTGCAAAAATGAAGCAATTGTCTAAAGCTGATGCTGAAGGCTTCTACGCAGAACACAAAGAACGCGGTTTCTTTGGTGACTTGGTTGCATTCATGACTTCAGGCCCAGTATTGGTTTCTGTACTTGAAGGCGAAAACGCAGTTTTGGCTCATCGTGACATCTTGGGCGCGACTAACCCAAAAGAAGCGGCGGCAGGTACAATCCGTGCTGATTTCGCAACCAGCATTGATGAAAACGCAGCGCATGGTTCAGATTCAGTAGAATCTGCAAACCGTGAAATTGCTTACTTCTTCACTGCTGATGAAGTGACAACACGCACTCGTTAATTTCTGTTTTTTAACGTGCTTACGACTTAGTCTATTAGCATCAGTCGTGAGCATGTTAAAATAAACAGGAAGTGAGATCTGTGTGAGTACGCGCAAAACCAGATGTTACTGACATCTGGTTTTTGTTGTTTTTACATCGCATGCTTTTGTAGGCTGTTTTAAGTTTTATTGACTGATTTCATTTTGTGATCAGTGCAGGTTTTTTAGTGTAAGTTTTGGATAAGTTCGCCTTATGAATATTGAAGTTGTTGATGCAAGTGTCCCA
>JACMMY010000149.1 GCA_014378805.1 Moraxellaceae bacterium | reverse complement strand
TGCTTGCCAATTGCGTGCCGAGTAGTCTGCGCGTGCGTGCGTTTGCATTTACGATTTTGTTGATTCATTTGCTGGGTGATGCGATTAGTCCGTCGATTGTGGGTTTGGCGTCTGATTATATTGGGTTGCCTATGGCGATTCAGCTTGTGCCGATTGCGATGGGTGTGGGTGCGTTGATTTGGTTGTATACGTGGCGGACGTTGCCAGAGCGTCAAACTAAATAGCTATATTGTACATATGGTTATTGAGATTTTTTAAATTTTTTAAATTTACAAGGATAAAAACCTCACCTCGACAAATTCAGTGAACTCTAGTATTTAACTTGCTATATTCAGTTTTATAAGATGAAACATAGAACTAGATTTTACGAAGTTGTCATCTGATTTCAGTAGACTGACTGCAAACGTCAGCAGGCTTTAAAAATCTACTGACGAACACCCTCACTAAAAAAAGGAAATATCATGTCAGGGTCAGCCATTGCCGAATCATCCGCGATTGTAGAAGGTCAACTATTTAGCGCTAAAGTTAATAATGAATCTGTCATTGTCACTCGCGTCAATAACGAACTCAAAGCTTACTCTGCTAAATGCCCTCATATGGGGCTGCCACTCAGCGTCGGCAAGGTTGAAAACGGCACAGTCACATGCAAATTTCACGGTGCAGAATTCGACCTCGCCACGGGTAATAATATCAAATGGGTTGACTCTTTTTTTGGCCTATCCTTACCTAAATTTACGCACAACATGTTAGCTATGGGCAAAAAACCATGCGGTCTGAAACACTACAACGTCAGTGAGCAAGACGGACAAGTTTTCTTGAGCGTGCAAACTTAACGCGTCAAAGCTCAGTCATATCCCTTTTAAAGATTTAAAAGAATTAGTGTTTTGAACAGAGTCGAAATATGTGGGGCAAGAAAACCTCACTTCGACTCGCCAAAGTAGAACTGAGTCAATATTTCAGCAAAATGACAACGTTTCATGTCTTACGAATACATTGAATATGGGCTAGGATAATCCCCATATTCATTTCCACAAAAAATAACGCTCATGACGACTACCAAAGCAAGTTTCACATTCCCTAAACAATATCCCCTCTATCTCGCAAATCGCCCTGTGACATCCAGCGAATGGCTCGACGTCACTGATAAATATACGCTCAAGACGGTGACTCAAGTCGCGCTTGCTGATGGTGATATTATTGAGAAGGCTATTGCCGCAGCCGTGAAAGCCGAAAAGCCTATGGCACAGCTCAAGACGTATCAAAAACAAGCCATTTTATTGCATTGTGTGAAGCGCTTTACCGAGCGATTTGATGAATTGACCGAAGTGTTAGTCGTCGAAGGTGGTAAATCGGTGACTTCTGCAAAAGGTGAAGTGTTACGTCTGATTAGCACCTTTCAACTTGCCGCAGATGCGGTGACGCAATTGGACAAAGGTTCAGTGATGCCGCTGGATGTGACAGCGACCGCAAGTGCATATCGTGGAATGACACAGCGCGTGCCTGTGGGTGCAGTGTCGCTCATTAGTCCGTTTAACTTTCCATTGAATCTCACGGCACATAAAATTGCGCCAGCAATTGCGGCAGGTTGCCCATTCGTTTTGAAACCCGCCAGTTTGACGCCTGTTAGTGCATTGATTATGGCAGAAGTTTTGGCAGAAACAGATTTACCGATTGGGGCATTTTCAATTCTCCCGTGTCATCGTGAAGGCGCGGATTTATTTGTGACTGATGATCGCTTTAAATTACTCAGCTTCACAGGTTCAGATCAAGTCGGTTGGGATATGAAGGCGCGAGCAGGGCGCAAAAAAGTCGTGCTCGAATTGGGTGGCAATGCGGCAGTGATTGTCGAGCCAGATACTGATATTGACGCGGCACTGGATCGTTTGGTGACAGGTTCATTCATTCAATCAGGTCAGGTTTGTATTAGTGTGCAACGTATTTTGGCGCATGAAGATATTTATGATGAATTGAAAACGAAATTTGTGGGTCGTGTCAGCAAGTTAAAATCTGCTGATCCACATCTCGCCGATACGGTCATTGGCCCAATGATTAAAGAAAAAGAAGCGCAACGTTTGAAAGGCTGGATTGATGATGCTGTGAGTCAAGGTGCGACGCTGTTGACAGGTGGTCATTTGAATGGCGTCATGCTCGAAGCGACGGTGCTTGAAAATGTCCCTGATTCATCCGATGTTTATCAAAATGAAGCCTTTGGTCCTGTCGTGATTTTGGAAAAATATAAGACCTTTGATGAAGCGATTGAATTGGTCAATCAAAGTCGCTTTGGTTTGCAAGCGGGTGTTTATACGCAGAATCTCACCAAAATGCTCAAAGCATGGGATGAATTGCATGTCGGCGGTGTGATTATTAATGATGTACCGACCTTCCGTGTCGATAATATGCCGTATGGCGGTGTGAAAGACAGTGGTTTAGGTCGTGAAGGTATTCGTTATGCGATAGCGGATATGTCTGAGGAACGGGTACTCGTGATTAAGCAATAACGACTATTGTCATTAAGAGAGGCTACTCGCAATGAGTGGCTTTTTTTATATGATGGGTTTGAGAAATTAATCATACGCTATTTTGGTAAAAGCTTTGATATTGACATCCAAAGACTGAAATTGGCATGCAAAGACTAACGAGAATAGTATCTAATTACTGACAGTTAATCCTTTATTCATATTGTTTTATCAAGTTCATTTTATGTTCTTGATAAGGTCGACGCTTAGCATGCATTGATTTGAGCGTCGTTTTATAAATATCGCGTTGTTCAGATTTATTTGGTTTTTAGCAGGAGCACCAAGATGGGCATTTTATCAATCAGCAAATTTGCTAGAAAGTCACATTCAGTTTCTCATACTGTAGACAGCTTAATTCCACGTAAAGTGAAGTTTGATTGGATGGATACGCCACTTGAATGGATTCCTGGGCAGCCGTTTGCTAGTCATTTTATCAATGAAATTAATACGATTTTACCTGCTGGAGAGTTTTGGTTTTGCCGTTTGTACAATAAAGCACTTCCGTTAGTGACTGATGAAAAACTACGTGAAGACGTGCAAATGTTTATTCGACAAGAAGCAATGCATGCACGCGCTCACGGCAGCGCAATTAAGGAGTATTTGAAAGCGCATAATGTCGATACGGATCGTAATAGTCAGATCATGGATACTTTATTTGATCAACTATTGGGGGATGCACCACTGGGTCTAAATATGCCAAAAGTATTAGAAAAACGCTGGTTAATCATTCGTTTAGGCTTGGTCGAAACCATTGAACACATGACTTGCGTATTGGGTAATTATGTTTTAAGAAATAAAACTTGGGATGAGGTTGGCGCGGATCCAGTATTACTCGATTTATTGCGTTGGCACGGTGCGGAAGAAGTCGAGCATCGCAGTGTTGCATTTGATTTGTACCAACATTTAGGTGGAGATTATCTGTCACGCTATTATTTGTCACTGATTGCAATACCTGCGATTTTAGGGATTTGGGTGGATGGCGCGGCAAACTTCATGAGCCAAGATCCACAATTTGCGGCTAAAAAACCAAGTGCGTTTAAGCCGTGGGTGTGGTTACAGTGGGCAAAGGAAAGCAAAACGGGTCACTTACCTCATCCGCTTTGGTTGATTGGTCAGCAGATTTCGTATTTTAGTCCTTGGTATAATCCTGTAAAAGAAGGTTCTACAGAAGAGGCATTGGCTTATCTGAATCATTCACCAGCGGCTAAACGCGCACAAGAGATGATGAAATATTCATAATTTTCTGTTATTTAAGTATAAAAACACTCATGGGTTTATAAATTCTATGGGTGTTTTTTTATTTTAAACATCCATATTAAATTCCACCTAACCTCCCTTTCGCAAAGGGAATCGCTTTTAAAGTTCTCTCTTTGAAAAAAGAGTACACGTTCGTAATGCGTAGGAGAGGATTTAGCTTTTGATTTTATTTACACTAAAGATGAAGTGTTTTTGTATGATGTAAAGATCAACATTTGGATGTGATATCTTAAACGCATCTACATTATAACGTGCCAGATCATCACTTTGAACGTTTGATTCTATGGAAAGGATTTAATTTAAATGGAAATTTTGAAATTCATACGCCAGTTACAAGGTAAAACTGATTTTGTGGTTCATGGAACATGTACACCAGAATTCGAGCCGCTTATCCAAGTACTGCGCCAAACAATACCACCAGAAACTAAGGGTGGAGTGGCGTTATGCGTCTATTTTCGAGGTAAAAAAGTTGTTGATTTATGGATGGGATTACAACAAGGCGCAACGCATTGGAAAGAAGATACCTTGAGTTTGTCGTATTCAACGGGTAAGGGTGTATTGGCAACGCTTGTTCATATTTTAGTGAGCAAAGGTGTGCTCGAATATGATCGTCCAGTTTGTGAATATTGGCCTGAGTTTGTTGGTAGTGGCAAAGAAAAAATAACCTTAAGACACATATTGTCGCATTCATCAGGATTACATGATATTCGTCATGTCATTCAATCTGCAGGTGTGATGCTGGATTGGAATGCCATGCTAAAAGCGTATGAGCAAGCGATTCCCCGTTTTGAGCCTGAGGCTGAGAATGCGTATCAAGCACTCAGCTATGGTTGGCTAATCGGAGGGGTGATTGAAAAAGTGATGAAAGAGCCGCTTGCAGTCACACTACAACGTGAGTTGGTGCATCCACTTGGACTAGATGGTGAAGCTTATTTCGGTGTTCCAGAATCAGCGTTGGGACGCGTTGCAAGGCCCTATCGTCAGCCACCGCCGATCAGCGTACGACCGCTCAGTGATCCTAAACCTCGTCCAAGCCAAGCTGCATACCCACTGACGACAATTCAAAAAATAATAAAGATAATGGGTCAAGATCCTTTAGAGTCTCGTGACGCCCTGAATCCTTACCGGATGAGTAAGTTTGATTTCTTTAGCACAGAATCACTGCAAGCGTGCATTCCTGCTGTAAACGGCGTGTTTACCGCACGTGCGTTGGCAAAAATCTATGCCATGCTCGCATCAGGCGGTGAGTTTGGGGGGAAGCGTTATATCACCGCACCTGTCTATCGCGAACTCTCAAAAATTCAAAATCGTCGTCGAGATCGTGTAATGCCAATACCGATGCACTGGCGTTTGGGGTATCATCGTATTATTACCATGGGTAAACGTGCGCCCAATGGCTTTGGTCATATGGGTTACAATGGTTCTGGCGCGTGGTGTGATCCGACTCGGCATCTCAGTTTTGCGTTTGTGACTTCATTTAGTATGGAATCTATGGCGGGTGATCCACGTATTTGGTGGCTAAGTCAGCGTACATTGCAAGTGGTAGATAATCTCATTCGTGGTCAATAAGCGCGACAAATCGCATCATTCGTTATACGTTTTTATCAAAAGTTTCATAGATTGGAAATCGGCATGTATCAAGTTTTAGCACGTAAGTATCGCCCTCGCAATTTTGCTGAGTTGGTCGGGCAGACACACGTCTCGCGTGCGCTCGGCAGTGCGCTTGAGCGTGGGCGCTTGCATCATGCGTATTTGTTTACAGGTACGCGCGGTGTGGGTAAAACCACGATTGCGCGTATTTTATCAAAATGCCTGAATTGTGAAACGGGGATTACTGCGACGCCGTGTGGCGTTTGTGGGACGTGTCGGGCGATTGATGAAGGGCGTTTTATTGATTTAATTGAGATTGATGCAGCGTCACGGACGAAAGTCGAAGATACGCGTGAATTACTGGACAATGTGCCCTATGCACCAACCCAAGGTCGCTATAAGGTTTATCTGATTGACGAAGTACACATGTTGTCTACGCATAGTTTTAATGCGTTACTCAAGACTTTAGAAGAGCCGCCAGAGCATGTGAAGTTTTTGCTTGCAACCACTGATCCGCAAAAATTACCTGTAACGGTTTTGTCGCGTTGTCTGCAATTTACTTTGCGACCTTTACCGCGCCAAGAAATCCACGATCATTTAGCAGAAGTTCTTAAGAAAGAAACCATTGCATTTGATGATGCAGCACTTTGGTTGCTGGCAGAATCCGCGCAAGGATCACTTCGTGATGCGATGTCATTGACTGATCAAGCGATTGCCTATGGTCAAGGCAGCGTGCAAGGTGAAGACGTACAAGCCATGCTTGGCTTGTTAGATCGTAGTCAGGTTGCGAACTTACTGTTAGCGATTCATCAAGGCGACAGTGCGTTAGTTGCTAAAATATTATTTGATTTGTCGCAGCAATCAGTCGATGTCAGTGCTGTTTTGGATCAGCTGATTACGTTGTTACATCAAGTGGCTTTAGCGCAATTGCTGCCGCAACAATCGGATATCGGCACACCCACCGAAGCTGCGATTTTGAAGAAAATGGCAACCAGTTTTGATCGCCAAGATGTGCAGTTGTATTATCAAATCGCCTTGCAAGGACGTCAGGATTTAAAACTTTCTGTGACGGCGCAACAGGGGTTTGAGATGTGTGTGCTGAGACTCTTGGCATTTAGACCATTAAAGTTACATGAAACTATTAACGTAAGTTCAACCGATATTGAGTCTGCTATTCCAGGCGTAGTGGCTGTAAATAACCAGCCACAAGTGAATGATTTAACTGTTATTGATAGTAAAAAAAAACCTGAGACTTTAGCCGAATCTGAAATTGTTACTGAAACAATATTGACGCCCATTGTTGAAGAATATGTACTGAAAGAAGTAATAGAAGCTCATCATCAGCCACAAAAACATGATATTACTCAGCCTGATTCTCTTGAAAGTGTTGTCGAAATACAGGATGAGCCTATATACGTGCAAGCTGCCGAGGTTGATATCCAAGATGTCGAATCCGTTGGAGTTGAAATTGCTGCTGTAGATGCTTTAGATGAAGACGTGGTTTCCCAAAATTACGATATGTTTGCATCCGAAGAAATGCATGCTGAACCTGAACAACCTGAACAACCTGAACAACCTGAACAACCTGAACAACCTGAACAACCTGCTCCAATAGCAATTCCTGAACCCGTCAAGCCTATCGCAGAAAAAGCGATCGTTGAAGTACGTAGTGCAAGTATTGCTTATCGAGATGATTCGACCAAAACACCATTTGAAATTCTCGCGCATCCGTTCGCTGAGTTATCGGGCGATTGGACAGCTGAGAAGTGGGAATTTTGGTTGCGTGAACGTGCACAAACTGGCGTGTTGTCTGGTGGTGAATTGAGTTTAGGGCAGCACGGCATGATGCGTGGAACTATCGGTGGTGAAAGTGAGTTCATTATTGCAAGAGAACATCATGTTCTCGTTTCACAAATGTTAGATGGTTTACTCACTGAGTTAAAGTCCGATTGGCCACAAACACAACTTCAAGTCATTCAATCCACACCAACAGAAATCACGCCCGTTCAACGTAAAGAAAAACGCTTAAAACTAGCGCTTAATAAGGCGCATGAATTGCTTATCAATGATCCAGCAATTGAGCCTTTGATGACTTTATTTGAAGGCGAAGTGGTGGAATTGGTGATGAAAGAAAGTCTGACGTAATTTTTATCATTTAAAGAATTACTGTTTTACAAAATTAAAGCGGTAATTCTCAAAGAAACGAAATGAAAGATTCTCAATAGTTTCAAGATTGATGTCTAGCTCTCCGTCTAGCGGCTCGGCTTCTTCTTGATCGTTACACCACCCATCCACACAATCAACGTGTTCGCCTTTTTCTACAATCGCCCGAATAAGTGCTATAACTTGGCGCGTAGATTCTATAGTAGAGGCAGTTTCAGGAAACCAATCTTCAGGTTCACCAAAGCCCAATTCAACGCTTCCGCCACATAGATGCCTAAAACCACAACTACAACCAAACTCAGCTGTAACTAACCATTTATTATCAAATTTGAGGTATTTTGCCTCAGGCATAAATTCCCAATCTGGTGAGAATTGAAAAAATTCATTGTTATAAAGCGACAAGTCTTCTTTTGCGGAAGTGCTTAATATGGTCATATAGCACATGTTTTTCCAATTACTCTCTAACCAACGACAACAACGCCAATTTCTCTCGTAAATCCGCAGGAATTGCGACAGGTTTACGCGTCTCACGATCGACAAACACATGCACAAACTGACCTTGCGCCGTTGTCGCTTCGTCACCTTCTTTAAAAACACCAATTTCATAATAAACCGATGAATGTCCAAGATGGGCAACACGTAGTCCGCCATCTAAGCGATCAGGGAAGGCAATCGGCGAGAAGTAGCTACAACCCGAATCCACCACTAAACCAATCACGTTCCCTTTATGAATATCCAGCCCGCCAATTTCAATTAGATAGCGATTGACAATGGTATCGAAGTAACTGTAATACATCACATTATTGACATGACCATAGATGTCGTTATCTGCCCAACGTGTCGTAATATCGGTGTACCAAATATAATCAGCGCGGATATGGGGAGATGGACGTGTCATGAGTAAGCTGCCTGATAGATTGCCAGCGCATCTGCTTCCGTAAGCGTGCGTGGATTATTCATAAGCAATCGAGTTTGTTTCATTGCATCGATTGCAAGTTGTTGTAAATGATGTTCTTCAATTGAGCAAAACTCACCATCGTGATTTTTAAATTGAATGTCTTTTAATTTTCGAGGAATACCACTGTCGATAATATGTTGTTCTAAACGAGTAATCAGTTTATTTGCCAGTTCTTCGGCTCTACCGACTGCATTCGGCTCAAGTGTTTTATATAGATCTGCATATA
>JACMMY010000148.1 GCA_014378805.1 Moraxellaceae bacterium | reverse complement strand
TGTTTCAGCACAACTATTATATTCCGTTGCTCCTCATCACCAACATCGGTTTTACCGCCGCGATCGGTTGGGCAGTCGGTGATATTTGGGGTGTTATGTTAATGGCAGGACTCGTACGCATGGTGCTGGGTCATCATATTACGTTCTTCATTAACTCACTCGCGCATATGTTCGGCAAGCAACCGTATACCGATGAAAATACTGCACGGGATAACGTTTGGCTCGCACTCATCACATGGGGTGAGGGATATCATAATTATCACCATATTTTTCAATATGACTATCGTAATGGTGTGAAGTGGTGGCAGTTTGATCCAACAAAATGGTTAATCTCGGGTCTTTCAAAAGTCGGTTTGACCTCAAATCTGAGACGCATTCCAACACTGACGATACTGCATGCTGAAGTTATGATGAAATTCAAACGTGCCGAAACAAGTATCTCGACAGCAGTGTCAAGTTATGGCCATGATATGCATCATGATGTTGAATTGATTCGTCATCGATTTAAGCAAGAATACGATGCATTGAGTACCACACTCAATGAGTGGAAGACCCTTAAAGAACAAGCCTTCTTGCTTAAAAAAGCTGAAATGTCGCAAAAAATACACGATGTCGATCTCGGTTTGAAAATCGACTTCCGTCTGATTGAGCAACGACTTCAAGCGCACGCTGAACGTCTTGAAATCGCTTTGCGTGGCATTCCATTTGTGAAAAGTGCATATTAATTCGACACATTCCAAGCCTTAGAGATTGTTCTTGCATATGATGAGTTAGCCTCATCAACCACCGAAACATGATTCAAAAATCATCTCGGTGCATGCAAGACCAGTCAAATCGCTCAAGACTCATGGATATCGATCGACACCATTTGCACAACCCCACCCGTCTTACTCAAAAACACCCGAAACAGATCACTCTACGCTCGTATCACTTTCGCTATACATCCTCATTTAAAATATTTATATTTACACTTAAAGGTATCGTGTACAAGTGTACTCTAATGCTAATATACAACGTGTCTGATTAAATAAATTCGCTTCCGGGTTATCTCAACCATTTTTTGTTGAGCGATTTCTTATATAGTCTTTTGGTCGTTTTTTATAGATTATAAATAATCAAACCTTCATAATTTTTATGTAAACTTACGCAACTCATCACTATACGAGAGCCTTTCGGTTATGACCCAAATCTCAGAAGTCACGCATAGCAAAGAGCCGCGTCCGCCAATTAACTGGCCGGGTGCATTGGTTTTGCTGATTACGCCGCTTGCTGCGCTAATCTTACTGCCACTTTATTTGTGGTCGCATGACATCAGTATGGCTGCATGGATTGTGTTTGTGATCTTTGTGATGTGGACTGGATTGGGCATTACTGCGGGCTATCACCGTCTTTGGGCGCATCGTACGTATCAAGCAACGTGGATTGTACAATTCATGCTCATGATTGGCGGCACTTTGGGTGTTCAAAACAGTATTCTTTTTTGGGCTTCAGGTCATCGGACTCATCACCAACATGTGGATGATGTTGATCATGATCCGTATTCAGCAAAACGTGGATTTTGGTACTCACACATGGGCTGGATGTTGCGTAACTACCCGAGCGGCGAATCCAACTATAAAAATGCGCCAGACTTACTCAATGATCCTTTAGTCATGTTCCAGCATAACTATTATATTCCGCTTGTGTTACTCACCAATATCGCTATGCCAGCCTTGATTGGTTGGGCGGTGGGTGATATTTGGGGCGTGTTGTTAATGGCTGGACTCGTACGCTTAGTGATGAGTCATCACTTTACATTCTTCATTAACTCACTTGCGCATATGTTTGGTACACAACCGTATACCGATGAAAATACCGCGCGTGATAACCCATGGTTAGCATTTTTGACTTGGGGTGAGGGCTATCATAATTATCACCATATCTTCCAATACGACTATCGTAATGGCGTGAAATGGTGGCAGTTTGACCCTACTAAATGGCTTATTTTGGGTTTATCGCAAGTCGGTTTAACGTATAACCTCAAGCGCATTCCTACACTGACCATCCTGCACGCTGAAGTCGCGATGAAATTCAAACGTGCCGAAGCCAATATTTCGACTGCAGTCTCCAGCTATGGTCACGATATGCAGCATGATATGGAGCTGATTCGTCATCGCTTCAAACAGGAATACGAAGCGTTTAGTACGACATTGAATGAATGGAAATTACTCAAGGAACAAGCATTTTTGCTTAAAAAAGCGGAAGTGTCGCAAAAAATCCAAGACGCTGACCTACGCCTAAAAGTCGACTTCCATCTGATTGAGCAGCGTCTGCAAGCTCACGGTGAGCGCCTTGAAATCGCACTGCGTGGTATCCAATTTGTGAAAAAAGTAGGTTAATCCTTCCGCTTCACAAGATTTATTGAGCTTTCTTGCATACAATGAGATATCACTCTCATAGAGCACCTGAATATGATCTTAAAAAATCAGTGGGTGCTCGCAAGAACAGCTTGAATTTCATGAAAATCAACAATCGCTACGCCCGCCTTGACCCTCGTTTATTTCATAAACAATCGCCTGAACCACTCAGCAACCCGATCGCTGGGCATTTTAATACTGCCTTAGCCGCGCAACTTGATTGGCAATATACGGATACACAGGATTGGGTTCCGATATTCGCTGGGCAAGTCGTGCCTGAAGGATTCGATCCACTGGCGATGGCTTATGCAGGACATCAATTTGGTCAATGGGCGGGTCAACTCGGTGATGGACGAGGATTACTACTCACACAAATTATTGATAAAAACAATAAAATTACAGATTTACATTTAAAAGGCGTTGGTCTGACCCCCTATTCACGTATGGGCGATGGACGTGCAGTATTACGCTCTGTCATTCGTGAATATCTCGCAGGTCATGCACTGAGCTCTCTCGGTATCGCCTCCAGCAATGCGCTAGGTTTTGTCTCATCCAGCACACCTGTACAACGAGAAAAAGTTGAGCGTGGCGCATGCTTGCTTCGTGTCGCGGACAGTCATGTGCGCTTAGGACATTTTGAGTGGATCAATAAATTCGCACCTGACGCGCTGCCTGCTTTCACTGCGGAAATGATTAACACCTATTATCCAGAGTGTGAATCCGCCGAATCGCCTTCGCTCGCCTTCGCCGAAAACGTCATCAAAAGAACCGCAAAAATGATTGCTGACTGGCAACTAGTCGGTTTTGCACATGGCGTCATGAATACTGACAATTTAAACATTACGGGTAGTACGCTCGACTTTGGTCCGTATGGATTTATGGAGCGATTTGAGCCGACTTGGATTAATAATCATTCGGATCATTCAGGGCGTTATGTCTATCAAAACCAGCCGAGTATTGCTCATTGGAATCTTTGGGTTTGGCTGGGACAGTTATTACCACTTTCAGCAATTGATCCACTTGTGACTAAAGAATCATTGAGTGCTTTATTAGCAACGTTTGAGCCTGAATTCCTACATCAATATACACTCGGCATAGCCCAAAAAATGGGACTGAATGCACCGCAAACTGGGCTTCTTGAGCTTTCCTCTGACTTCTTACGCATCCTCGAAAGAAATCGTTTAGATTTTTCCAATAGCTTCCGTTCACTTTCCGATGACAGCGATCAAGGCTGGCGATTATTACGTTTGGAATGTACGCGTTTTGAAGAAATGGAAAAATTCGATGAATTTGCTGCGCAATATCAAAATCTG
>JACMMY010000147.1 GCA_014378805.1 Moraxellaceae bacterium | reverse complement strand
GGGCCATCGAAGCTACCCTTTGCTTGATTGGTATTTGCGGCACCAATCGCCGTGCGGACATCATCAATGGTCAAACCATAGGATGCCAGTGCAGTCGGGTTGGCTTGAATCCTTACCGCTGGACGATTACCACCAGAAATACTCACTAAACCCACACCAGCAATTTGTGAAATTTTCTGGGCTAATCGCGTATCAACGAGGTCTTCAACTTGGGGCAAAGATAGAGTTTTAGAAGTAATGGCAATGGTTAAAATCGGCGTATCCGCAGGATTCACTTTGCTATAAATCGGTGGCATCGGCAAATCAGCTGGCAGCAAATTACCGCCCGCATTAATCGCCGCCTGCACCTCTTGCTCGGCAATATCTAAGCTCAACGATAATTCAAACTGCAAGGTGATCACCGACGCGCCGCCAGAACTGGTCGAAGACATTTGCTTCAAACCAGGCATCTGACCAAACTGTCGTTCAAGCGGCGCAGTAATGGATGACGTGGTGACATCTGGACTCGCACCCGGATATAACGTCACCACTTGAATCGTCGGATAATCCACTTCTGGCAAAGCTGAAACAGGTAGCAGGCGATACGCCATGAACCCTGCCAGCAAAATCGCCACCATCAGCAACGATGTCGCCACAGGTCGTAGAATAAATATACGTGAAGGATTCATGAGTAATCCTTACGAAGCTGTTTTTTGGCGATGACGCCGACGACCATTTTCAGGAGCCGCCTCATCCACAGGAGTCAGTGCATTAGGATCAATGACTTTGACTTTACCGCCATCTTTAAGTTTATCTGCGCCATCCAACACCACGCGCTCACCAACTTTTACACCACTCAACACAGCAGTGTTATCACCATCTATGGCACCCAGCGTGATCGGACGTGCGTTCACGGTGCTATCTGTATTCACCACATAAACAAACGTCCCTTTCACGCCTCGTTGAATTGCGGCTGAAGGTAATAACGTCACATTTTTTTGAGTCTCGACCAACATCCGAACATTCACAAACTGATTTGGAAATAAATTATTGGCTTGATTGGCAAACTCGGCTTTGAATTTTAAAGTGCCTGTCGTTGGGTCAATTTGGTTATCCAAACTTCTTAATTTTCCAGAATCGAGAACATTCTTCTGTGCGCGATCGAGTACAGTCACTTGCAAGGTATTGCCTGAATGAACTTGCTTCAACACGCTTTGCACCTGATCTTCAGGAATTGCATAAGTCACATCAATTGGTTGAAACTGATTGATGACCACTACACCGCTAGCATCAGAGGCACGGACAATGTTGCCGACATCCACTTGGCGCAAACCTAATCGACCACTAACAGGTGCTCTCACTTGGCAATAACTTAAATTTAATCGCGCACCACTCACCTGTCCTTGATCGGACTTCACCGTGCCTTCGGCTTGATTGACTAGCGCAATTTGTTGATCGAGTTGTTGTTTAGAAATCGAACCTTCTTTGACCAATGACTGATAACGGCTCAAATCTTGTTTTGCATTCAGCAAAGCCGCTTGATCTTTTGCCAACTGCCCTTCAGCTTGGGTTAGCGCAACTTGATAAGGACGTGGGTCAATTTGTATCAATAAATCGCCTTTCTGGACGGATTGCCCTTCGGTGAAATTCACTGAAATCAATTCGCCGTCAACACGAGGGTGGACAACAACTGAACTTCTTGGGACCACACTACCGAGTGCATTGATGAAAATATTGAGATCTCCTGCCGCTAATGTTTTCACCTGAACAGGCATCACTTGATTTTTGCCACCACGCTTTCCTTGGCCACCCGCTTGGCCAGCATCTTTTGCGGCATGGAAATGTTTCCACGTAAAAACTAAAGTCACGACAACAATCAGCGCAAACACAATCCATGTCAAAGCACGTTTCCAGCCCGAATTTGGCCCTTGAGGCGCGTTCGGTTGCGATGAATGATTTTCTATGGCAACTAAAGAGGGAGTAGTACCCAATGGAGGTTCGAGTGACATAGCAAGCTCAATATGAAGAACAGTAACGAAGACAAAATAATGAATTCATGCGCGAAGTAGAAAGCGTCTTGATTTAAAGCATACAACGAAAGAAAGCAATTTTAAGCCTGTGTATCATTGATAAATCGTTCACTAGAAACAACATGAACCGTCAACATCAATTTTTATAAGCTATTTAAGAAACCATTTAAGAAATCAGCAATTTCAAAAACAATTTCAAAATAGGCGTATGAAGTTTATTCAAATTTATCTTAAAGATAACGGCTTTATCATGTTAATAAAAACAGCAGGAAATATGGAGAAATGATGGTGTTATGTAAGGCTAACCAGTCAATATCACACACTGATGACAAATCATTTTTTATTAAGTGTACGGGCAACGCTTGTTGTTGCCCGTATCAAACATTGTTTAGGGGGCGACCACAACAGACGCCCCTATTTTTCAGACTTGCAATCGTTGCTTTTGTTGGATGGGTTTCAACCCATCCCCCATCCAAAACGATCACATCAACAATTTATGCAAAACGACCCAATCCAACTGCTTGACGTAATCGTGCCATAAACGGGGATGCTTCATCGCGTGCACGAGTTGCACCTTGAATCAGGATTTTTTCAATAGCAGCAGGGTCTTGCATGAGCGCCACATAACGCTCACGTGGTGCTGATAATATTTGATTCAAATACTCAAACAATTCAGTTTTTGCGGCACCCCAACCAATCCCTTCCTGATATTTCACACGCATCGCGGCAACTTCATCAGGTGTCGCAAATGCTGAGTAAATCTGGAACAACGAACAATTTTCAGTATCTTTCGGTTCGCCTGGCTCAAGTGAATTAGTCGTGATCTTACGAACCAGTTTTAACAGTTCTTTTTCAGTTGAGAATAATGGAATCGTGTTGTTATAGCTTTTCGACATTTTACGACCATCTAAACCGACTAATACATCAGTAGTTTCATCAACCACAGCTTCTGGAATCGTGAAGAAATCACCTTTGAATAGATAATTAAATCGCGTCGCCATATCACGTGCCATTTCGATGTGCTGAATCTGATCGCGCCCTACAGGCACTTTATGTGCATTAAACAACAACATATCCGCAGCCATCAGCACAGGATAGCTGAACAACCCCATCGTAACGCCTTTATCATCATCTAGATTTTCAGCTTGATTGCCAGCAACAGCAGCTTTGTATGCGTGCGCACGATTCATACGACCCTTATCACAGACGCACGATAACAACCACATCAGCTCAGTCGTTTCAGGTACATCGGATTGACGATAAAAAACTGCATTGGTCGGATCTAAACCGAGCGCAAGCCACGTTGCTGCAATCTCTAAACGTGATTGTTGAATACGTGCTGGATCTTGGCTTTTAATCAGCGCATGCAAATCCGCCATGAAATAATAAGATTGCACATTCGGATCAAGGCTAGCGTTAATCGCTGGGCGAATTGCGCCCACATAATTACCTAAATGCGGTGTGCCTGTCGTTGTAATGCCCGTGAGTACGCGTGTTTTAGTAGAGTTCGTCATAACGATATCGGTGTCTTAATCAGTCAAAATAACAAGTGGCGTAAGTGTATCGCGAAGTCGATGGTTACGCGACAAAGGAAAGTGGCAAAAACATATTTTTTGATGGTAACTCAAGATCAAAAGCACCCCCCCCGCGCAGTACTACAGCGTGCTCCTTTTTCAAAGGAGGGAGCTATTTAAAAGCTCCTCCCTTTGCAAAGGGAGGTTGGGAGGGAT
>JACMMY010000146.1 GCA_014378805.1 Moraxellaceae bacterium | reverse complement strand
TTCGATGTTGTTATTTTTAATACTTAAAAAACTGCTTACTGAACGTATCACTCATCACCCTTTAAACAATAAAACGACTGATTCAGTTGTTTAAATCTTTTTTTGTGACGACACAAAAAAAACTCAACTCAAAGAAAAATCATAGTTACATTGGGTTTATCTCTGATTGCATTGTGAAAATAAACCATATCCCAAGCAAGCTGCGCCTCAAGTTGTCGTATTTATACCATCGCCATAAAGGTCTGTCTACCTGACATTTTTATCATTTGTCATACGGTTTACATACAAAAAGATCTGATTATCATCAAATTGTTTGAGTAGTTAAGCTAATAAGTTTAGTAAGTATAACTAATTAAATATATAAATTAATGATAGAAATCATATGAATAAAACTAAATAACGAAAAAACCTAAGGCTCTCCCCAGAAGAGCGCTTAGGTTCAATTTTTTTCTCATTAAAAACGTGGTTTTCCGCTTTAATTTTTCCAAATATTTGTAACTAAATTTAAATAAACGACCTAAAATTTAATTTTTAAGATTGCTTACAGAACGAAGCGTAATCAATGTAATTTCAGACGGTACTCCTGTTCTGAGTGGTGGTCCCCAATATCCAGTTCCGCTATTGACATAAATCCACATCTTTTCGTAACGGTTTAAACCTCTATAAAAGCGATGAAAAAACCGTATGAAGACGTTAAATGGAAAATATTGTCCTGCATGGGTATGTCCTGAAAGCTGTAAATCGAAACCTGCTTCATGTGCCGACTGATAACTGGCTGGTTGATGCGCGAGTAAAATTTTGACCAGACTAGGCGGAGCGCCTTCAATTGCTTTTGCGGGATCGGAAGAATGAATTGACCCTCCTTTTCCAGTCATGGAGTAATCTGTCACACCGGCCAAAACAATTTCAGCACCATTGTGTTTAATTAATCGATGTTCATTGGCAAGGACATCCGCACCAAGTGTTCTAAACGCTTCCATCCACGCGGAGGCATTCCAATAATACTCATGATTTCCAGTCACAAAGAAACTTCCGTGTGTTGCCCGAAGTTGAGTGATCGGCGCTAAATCACCGATTAAATCCTCGACGGTGCCATCCACAAAATCCCCTGTGAGTGCAACTAAATCAGGCTTTAAATGATTGGCAATATTGACCACATTCTGCGTGTAGTCATAGCCGATGGTTGGACCTAGATGAAGATCAGAAATTTGGACAATTTTAAAACCTTCAAACTCTACGGGTAGATTGTTGAGAGGAATTTCTACTTTACGCACGGAGGGACCGACTACTGCTTGGCGAATACCGATAATTGTTGTTCCAATTGTCAAAAAACCTAGCGTCAGTAGCGCACGACGATCAAAATCAACAGGAAGAACAGGCGCTGCGATTCTTTTCCAGATAAAACTGATAATGTCAGTTGCTAAGACATACACCACGAGAAAAGAAAGAATCCCGAAAGCCAAGTAAGATAGCCAATCCAGCACAAAAACCAATGTCTCAGCATCGTAGTTTTTTTTGAGATCTGGAAAAATTAAACGGTCACCAAAAGGAGCCAAGAGTTGTAAAGCAAAGAAGCCAAAGAACATGAAACAGGTAAACAGCAAATGCTCACCAGCCCAAGCCCAACGCATAATGATGCGCGATGCCGCATACAGATTGAGTAAGGCCAAGAAGCCAATTGCAATCGAAATTCGCGTCAACATGAGGTTTCCTTGTTTAGATTTTCTGTTTCAATAATCAGTGGCTTGAAATCAAAAATCTGAGTTTTAAAGATTTTTTGAATGCATGGACAACATTACAGATTGCTGGTCAGACTAGCAAAGTAGAATTTGAAAAGAATTGCAAAGCGCCATACGTAGTCATAAAAAAGAAAAAATGGCTTGTTAAAAATTGAATTTTAAGAGCATTCAAATAATCAAGATTGAGGAGCTGTCGCTGTGCGTATTATTAAAGGGTTAATGGCGTGTCTTGCGCTGGTCGTCATTGGTTTAATCGTCTTTATTCAACTATTACCCGATGTTGCAACCCAATTTGCGCTGGTATCAGAGCGCGCGCGGGCAGGTTTAACCAAGCACTCGATCCAACTCGATGATGGACTGACTTACGTTTATCTTGAAGGTGGAAGTGGCGAACCTCTCCTGTTACTGCATGGTTTTAACGCCAACAAAGATAACTTCACTCGCATTGCAGGTAAGCTGACGCCGAAATATCACGTTATTATTCCTGACCATATTGGCTTTGGCGAATCAAGTCATCCTGCCAATGCGGACTATCGCTCCGATGCTCAAGCGCAACGGCTACATCAACTCTTAAGCAAACTGAATATTAAGCAAGTTCATATCGGTGGCAATTCAATGGGCGGTGCAATTTCGGTTGCTTATGCCGCACGTTATGGTTCGGAAGTCGAAAGCGCATGGCTACTTGATTCAGGAGGCGTGTCGAGTGCGCCGAAAACGCCGATGTTTGATGCCTTTGACAATTCTGGAAAATTTGCACTCATTGCACGTACACCTGAAGAATACGAAAGAGTTTACAAGCTCGCCATGAACAATCCGCCCTTTGTACCTAAATCCATGCTGCGCATCTTCGCCAAGGAAAGTATTGCAAATGCAGACTTGGAAGACCTCATCATCAAGCAATTGCGGTTCGATTCAATTGAAGAACGCGCAAAACTGATTAAGGCACCCACCTTGATTGTTTGGGGTGATAAAGATCAAATCCTAAACATCGAAGGTGCAGCAATTTTGCATAAACTCATTCCCCAATCATACGTCGTGATCATGCCGAATATCGGTCATTTACCGATGCTTGAAGATGTTGGACAAACTGCAAAAGATTATCTGGAATTCCGTGCATCGATTAAGAAGTAAGAACGCATGATTTAACCTTAATAAATTGAATTTATTATATTATTTATGGGCTTAAGCCCATAAATAATATAATAAAAAAAACAGTCGCAACACCAGATCGATACTCCAAAAAATCGCCAGTCAAACAATTACTTTCGTTTTTTATTTCAAAAAGTAGATTGCTATGGTTAAGGCATTTTTGCTCACGCAGGCAATATATACTCAAAAATAAACACGACTCATTGTGTTATTGAAGCATCTATATCCAAGAGGTAATATTACTGACCACTCAGTTTATTCTAATGATGGAAAAGTTGATAAAGTACGCTTGGATTGATATACGTATGCGCAACAACTGATATACGGAAAAAATAGTCATGCTCATTAATGCTGATTTCTCTCAAGTTTCAACGGTTAAACCGAAAGATTATCAATGGGTCACCTCACCCGGTGGCGAGGTACAACGCGTCATGCTTGATCGCATTGGCAACGAAAGTGCCCGCGCCACCAGTTTGGTTAAATACTTGCCTCAGACGACTTTTCCAAAACATCAGCATCCAAGCGGCGAAGAAATACTGGTACTTTCAGGCGTATTTACCGAAAATTCAAACACGCATTTCACTGCTGGCTGGTACATGCGTAATCCACACAATTCTAGCCATATCCCGTCTAGCGAAGAGGGCGCACTAATTTTTGTGAAATTAAGACAAATGTCACAAACAGAAACAGTGCCTGTCCGCATTAATACCAATGATCTGGAAAATTGGACAAATATAGGAGAGCGCTATATTTGTCCACTCTTTCAAGCAGACAATGAATACACTTACCTAGAAAAAATAGATTCTGAACAACGACTTCTTTATGAACCTGCCAAAGGAATTGAAATTCTGGTGATCAGTGGTGCTTTATATTTGACCCAAGAAAACCAAGACAGTGAAGAATATGAAGCTGGATCGTGGATTCGTATTCCGCTAAATGCTCAAGTCCATTTTCAGGCAGGCGCACTAGGCGCTAAGCTTTATATCAAAACAGATCATCTCGGTCTCGCTGCTACAAGTGCTTTAGAACACAGCCAATCATGAAGACTCAAATTGACAACATTGCTGGCGGCC
>JACMMY010000145.1 GCA_014378805.1 Moraxellaceae bacterium | reverse complement strand
TCCATGTATTTCTCCAGAAAATCATCCTAAGGATTTGGTTACCCGATTTGGAACTGCTATTCCCAAGATTGATGCAGCAGGTCATCCAATTTAAGTTTTAGTTAATAAAGCTGGCGTTGATTAGTAGTCCCGCGCATCAGTTCTATGACCTTCATGGGTTTGGTGCACAATGCGCACCCTACGAATTAATGCATAGTTAACTCGAGCCCTGACATTTAACAAACTCACTTTATAATAAAATCGTCTTAAACCCTCGCCAACGCTTGCGCCAAATCGGGTTGTTTAAATTCGAAACCAGCATCTAGCAATTGTTGCGGTAAAACTCGTTGGCTATCTAAAAACAAATGTGACATTTCACCAAATACAATTTTGACCAACCATTCAGGCATCGTAAAAAACGCTGGACGATGCAAAGCTCGTGCAAACTGCTGAGCAAATTTTTGCTGTAGTACTGGATTTGGGGCAGACAGATTCACCGGGCCTTGAATTGGATGAACCAATAAAAAACGTACAGCATCAACCCAATCCTCACGACTGATCCAGCTAAACCACTGCTGACCTGAACCTAATTTACCGCCGCCGCCAAGCAGATAGATCGGTTTAAGTTGCTTGAGCATACCGCCTTCATAATCGAGTACCACGGCTGTACGCAACAAGGTCGTTGCGATTCCGAGTGTCTCCGCTTGCAAAGCACATTGTTCCCATTCTGCGCACAATGTATGGGTAAAACCATCATGGGGTTGACTCGATTCACTAATCGTCTGGTCATCATACGGCCCATACCAGCCAATCGCTGATCCCGATAGAAATTGCTGCGGTTTACGCTCAAGTTGATGAAACCAATCAATGAGTGCTTGTGTGGTCTTGAGGCGACTTTGCAATAAGAGGTCTTTACGTGATTCAGTCCAGCGTTTATCCGCGATACCAGCACCCACTAAATTAATGACCACATCAGCATGTTGAACGCCAGCGAGTTCCTCAAGTTGAATCGCTTTTAATGATGTATGTTGGATGGGGAATCGTTCAGGATGACGACTCGTCACCGTAATGCGATGCTGGTCAGCCAAGAGTTGCGCAATTAGCGCTCTACCCAAAAATCCGCTACCGCCAGTGATTAGGATGTGCATTTTTTTGCCTCAAAATCGTTATTGATCAAAAGAACTTGAGCATGTTGGTCATGCTTAGACGGGTCGGGCGCACTAATCTCAATAATGAGTGAAAGTCTATATTGAGTGGCCCATAAATGTTGGGTTGGAAACTGAACAATAACATTGAATGATAAAAAGTCGCAATTGATCACGTTGTGTTTATCAAACCTATTCAGTCATTTCACTGATTCCATGTCGCAAGATATCGGCATGAATACAGTGACTCGGCTATACTAGCGTTATTGTTAGATTCTGGGTTTTAGGATTTTTTTTATGTCACTTCAAATTACTGGCGTGCTGGTTGCGACATCAATCATTGTCTGTGCTTGTTTGGGTTTAGTTGGTTGTGGTCAAAAAGGTAATTTATATATACCAACAACAAATCCAGCCGATGCGAATCTGATTGAGCGTAGAAATACAAAAAGTCATTTTATTTTTGGTTCTTCGTCTAAAAATACGCCAGCCACTTCAACGACTTCTCAGTCACAAACCGTGACAGGTGGTAGTGCATCATGAGTTTTGCAAGAATAGACGGTGCGTTACACGCAGAAAAATTACCATTGGCACAATTGGCCGCAGCGTATTCAACGCCACTTTATGTGTACTCACGTGCGGCATTGACGGCAAATTATTTGGCGTTTGATCAAGCATTTGATTTTATTGATCATCAAGTTTGTTTTGCCGTGAAATCCAATTCTAATATTGGCGTGTTGAATATCTTGGCAAAATTAGGTGCAGGGTTCGATATCGTCAGTGGCGGCGAACTTGAGCGCGTCCTTGCGGCTGGCGGTGCGCCTGAAAAAGTAGTGTTCTCAGGTTTGGGAAAAACTGTAGCTGAAATTGAACGTGCGTTACAAGTCGGTATTGCCTGTTTCAATGTGGAATCAGCGGCTGAAATTACACGAATTGATCGGGTTGCGCAGCGCTTAGGTGTGCGCGCGCCAATTTCGTTGCGCGTCAATCCTGATGTCGGTGCACAAACGCATCCGTATATTTCGACAGGTTTGAAAGAGAATAAATTCGGTATTCCAAGTGATACGGTGTATGAGGTTTATGCCCTCGCAGCAAGTTTGGCGGGTATTGAAGTGGTTGGGATTGATTGTCATATTGGTTCACAGTTGACGACGACTCAGCCTTTTCAAGATGCGCTGGATAAAGTTATTGAGATGATCAAGAACTTGAAAGCACAAGGCATTACCCTGAAGCACATTGATATTGGTGGTGGTTTGGGTGTGACCTATCGTGATGAAACGCCGCCGACTCCAGCGCAATATGCCGCTGCATTACGTCCAGCATTAGAGGCGCTCGGAATGAAAGTCTATATGGAACCGGGTCGTGCGATTAGTGCCAATGCTGGAGTGTTGCTGACGACTGTGGATATGCTGAAACCGACTGCGCATCGTAATTTTGCGCTGATTGATGCGGCGATGAATGATTTAGTGCGTCCGTCACTGTATGGTGCATGGATGGACATTCAGCCTGTAGCGAAACCACGGACTGAAGATGTCAAAGTTTGGGATTTGGTCGGTTCAATTTGTGAAACAGGCGATTTCTTAGGTAAAGAGCGTGAGTTGGCGCTTGAAGCAGGCGATGTACTGGCGGTGATGGGTGCTGGGGCTTATGGCTTCGTCATGGCGAGCAATTACAATACACGCGGACGTGCAGCGGAAATCATCGTTGATGGCGATCAAGCGCATGTCGTCCGTCAACGTGAAATGGTGAGTGAGCTTTGGGCATTGGAGTCATTAGTTCCTTAAGCAAGGTGTAACAGTTGTACAATGCTTGCTTGTTTAACGGCAAGAATGAATCCATATTTGTAATCAATTGACGATTAGAGGAATCCACGATGCGTGTCGAATTCAGTAAAATGCACGGTTTGGGTAATGATTTTATGGTCATTGATTTGGTCAGCCAACACGTCACGCTTGAACCAGAATTGATTCGTGGTTTAGCGAATCGTAACTTTGGAGTTGGTTTTGATCAGTTGCTTTTGGTTGAACCGCCAGAGCAACCTGATGTGGACTTCAAATATCGTATTTTTAATGCTGATGGCAGTGAAGTTGAGCAGTGTGGTAACGGGGTGCGTTGTTTTGCGCGTTTCGTTCATGAGCGTGGTTTAACTCGTAAACGGTCAATTCGTGTTTCCACTAATAGTGGCATTGTCGAGCCAGAAATTAATGAGCATGGCTGGGTACGCGTCAACATGGGTGCACCAAAAGTG
>JACMMY010000144.1 GCA_014378805.1 Moraxellaceae bacterium | reverse complement strand
TCAAAACCTGATATCGCCGCCTGTGCTTTTTCACGCGCCAAACGAACAACATAATCCGAAGGTATTTCATCTAAAAAATTAGACTCATCGATATCAATCGAGGTTGTGCTAAATTGAAGCCCAACTTGTTCAAGCAGTTCTTTGCGGCGAGGAGATGTCGAGGCTAAGATTATCTTTACATTGTTATTTAATGCAGAGATCACTAGGCACCTCGCCAGCGTTTAAGTAAAAAACAAATCACAGGCCAAACCAATATACTTGGAATAATCGGGCTCCAGAACCAAAGTGGAACAAGATTTCCAATCATGCGATGAAAGAGAAAAAGTAGAACAAAATTTAAGACAATCACAATCACTGCGATAATCCATCGACTTGGAAAAGTGAGGATTCGTTTATTTCGCGTCAGAAATCGAGCAGCAAAAGTCAAAAGTACATAGACAAATGCATGTGTCCCTAAATGACTATCGAGCATCAAATCCATCAAAAAACCAATAAAGAAAGCGAACCAAACCCCACACCACTTAGGCTGACTCATAACCCAAAACAGAGTCAGCATTAACATAAATTCAGGACGCCAAATGCTCCACGAGGAGGACATCGGGTAAACCGTGAATATAGATGCAATCACAATACTCACCGGAATAGGCAGTAGCGGATCGGGTTTAACCAATGCCCGACTATCTTTGATTGAGGAAGAGGCGTTATTGCGCGGCATATCCCATTCCTAATTGCGGTGATAGACTAGATTGCGATGGGGACCCTGATTCATCATTTTTCAAATGAGACTCATTGTGCGGTTGTTCTTTTGCAAGTGGTGCCGAAAACAGCAAAATAACATGATGGCCACCTTCCAGCTGGGAGGAGGGTTTAATCGCGATATCGGCAAACTCAGTATTTCCCTCACGCTGGACGGCAAATACTACGCCGACTGGATAACCCGCTGGAAAGCGCTCACCGAGACCTGATGTAAATACGCGATCTCCTACTTTCACATCAGCAGTCTTCGGCACGTATTGCAGGCTCAGCCGCCCACTATCACCCGTACCAGCTGTAATACCCCGCATCCCTGTCCGCTCAATTCGAACAGAAATTGCATTTTCTTTATCTGAAATCAGAAGAATTCTTGCGCTATGGCTAAATACATCGAGCACCTGCCCGACGACCCCTTTATCATCAAGCACCATTTGTCCAACAAATAGACCATCTACATCGCCTCGGTTGATCACCAAAATATGGCGTAAAGGATCAGGGTCGGTACCAATGATTTCACTGATCATCATCCGGCCATCAATAATCAACGGGGTATTTAATAGACCACGCAAGCGTGTATTTTCAGCAGAGAGTTCTGCTAATTTTTGCAAACGGACATTGTTTTGCAATCGCTCAGCTTTAAATGCAGCATTTTCACGTCGTAGTACATCTTCTGATTGTGCTTGCTCGCTCAACCAGTCGCCAGACAACACAGGATAACTTGCAAATACATAGATTGGATCAAGCGTCCCACGCGTCACGCTCCGCAACGAGTCAAACCAATCAGAGTGTTGCCAATCTGCCACAATCAAAACAAGCGACGTGATGAGCGCCAACACCACAGGTCGAAAAGACTGGACGTCGCGGGCAAAAATATTCTGTTCCAACGACGATCCGCCTCATTATTTAGAAGCTGGCTTAATTGATATAAACCAGCGGAACAACTATAAACAGCCGACTATTCAATTCAACTCGTTGAATCGGCATATCACAAAAAATTATCCAACAAACAGCATGTCGTAGTTCGGATTATCAAAGTGTTCAAGCACTTTACCACCACCACGCGTAACGCATGTCAATGGATCTTCAGCAACCACAACTGGCAAACCCGTTTCACGAGATAGCAGTTTATCCAGATTGCGAAGCAATGCGCCGCCGCCTGTTAATACAATGCCACGCTCAGAAATATCCGCAGATAATTCAGGTGGAGTTTGTTCTAATGCGGTTTTTACTGCACTCACTATCGATGCCAAAGGATCGGCTAATGCTGCAAGGACTTCATCAGATTTCACGATAAATGAACGAGGCACACCTTCTGCCAAATGACGACCACGCACTTCAATTTCTAGAATGGTACCATCTGCGTCCGGATATGCCATTCCAATATTTTGTTTAATACGTTCTGCGGTCGTTTCACCGATGATACAACCGTGTTCTTTACGAACGAAGTTGACAATACATTCATCAAATAAGTCACCACCGACGCGTAGTGAATCTGAATAAACAGAACCTGACAATGAAATAATCGCGATTTCAGTCGTACCGCCACCAATATCCACCACCATCGATCCAAGTGCTTGTTCAACTGGCATGCCCGCGCCGATTGCAGCAGCCATAGGCTCTTCGATCAAACGTACATCACGTGCGCCAGCTTGCAATACAGCTTCACGAATCGCGCGACGTTCAACCAAAGTTGATTTACATGGCACACAGACCACAATACGTGGTGTAGGCGGAATTAAACGTCTTTCGTGTACTTTTTGAATAAAGAACTGAAGCATGGTTTCAGTGACTTCAAAATCGGCAATCACACCATCTTTCAGTGGGCGAATAGCAGAAATGTTTGCAGGCGTGCGACCCAGCATTTGCTTGGCATCGAGACCAACCGCGGCAACAGTTTTATGATGACCGTTGTGACGAATCGCGACTACAGTCGGCTCGTTGAGAACGATCCCTTTGCCTGGCGCATAGATCAGGGTATTAGCAGTGCCAAGGTCAATGGCTAAATCGGTCGAAAACAACCCAAACAGACGCTTAAGAATCACAGGATATTCCAGAAAAAATAGAGGCAAACAAGCAAGGTCGCAACTTTAACCAAAACGAACGAATTGGACAAGTCATGACGTGTGAAGACGTCTAACAATATGCGCCTTTTTACGTACCTTGTTACGATATTTTTGTGAAGTGTGATACAGGTCACCACTTAGACAAATCCATGGTAAAACGTCCGCTTTTACTAAAAAAAATCAAGCAATTTGCCCAATCAATCTCGTATTTCACGCATAATAACGCCCATTTCGTGTTTAATCATTTTTCAAAAATGACACACCGCCGTAAAAGAAACCTTTATTTGTATGTTTATTCGAGGATCGTATGACCGATTCAAGCAACGCATTGAACGCGACTGACATTAACAAAATTGCAAAACTTGCTCATTTGCAGCTGAACGACGAAGAGTCGGCACGCTATGCTGCAAGTCTGAATAATATTTTAGCGATGATGGATCATCTGCAAACTGTCGATACGACAGGGATTGAACCACTTAAAAATCCGTTCGATACGGCACAACCGCTACGTGATGATGTTCCAACAGAACCGAATCGCCGCGAAGCCTATCAAGCCGTTGCGCCTGCAACGCAAGATGGTCTGTATTTAGTGCCGAAAGTTCTCGATTAATTGTTTTTGGGTAATTTTTTAATGAGTCAATCAAAAGTAAAATCCTCCCCAACCCTCCTTTTTCAATTAAGGGAGTAAAAGCTCCTCCCTTTGCAAAGGGAGGCTGGGAGGGATTTTGCTCTTGACGTTAATAATGACTCAGTTGCAACAAACACCGAACCACACCCTATTTACTTTGTACTTTTAATTTAATAAATACGACGAATTGGCTATGACTGAATTACATCACTTAAGTATTCGTGAGTTATCTGCTGGATTAACCAGCAAGCAATTTTCATCGCTGGAACTCACGCAGCATTTCCTTACGCGGATTGATCGCATTGATCCACAGATCAATAGCTTTATTAGTGTGACTCATGAATCTGCGCTTGCGAATGCAAAATTAGCCGATGAAGCACGCGCAAATAACACAGCGGGTTTACTGACAGGCATTCCGATTGCCCACAAAGATATTTTTTGCACCCAAGGCGTCAGAACCTCTTGTGGTTCAAAAATGCTAGATAACTTTATTGCGCCATACAACGCAACCGTCATTAGCCAATGTAATGACGCAGGTCTAGTCATGTTGGGTAAAACCAATATGGACGAGTTTGCGATGGGTTCGAGCAGCGAAAGCTCGTTCTACGGCGCAACGCATAACCCTTGGCAATTAGATCGCGTTCCGGGTGGTTCATCAGGGGGTTCAGCCGCCGCTGTAGCAGCTGATCTCGCGCCTTTTGCGACTGCAACAGATACTGGCGGGTCAATTCGTCAACCAGCTGCATTCTGCGGATTAACAGGTCTTAAGCCTACGTATGGTCGCGTATCGCGTTTCGGCATGATCGCCTACGCCTCTAGTCTCGATCAAGGCGGCCCGATTGGTCGCAGTGCCGAAGATTGTGCTTACTTAATGCAAGTCATGGCTGGACACGATGCAAAAGACTCGACCAGCGTTGAACAGCCAGTCGATGATTATGTTGCAGGTTTAGCAGCCATTAATGCAGATAAACCGCTCCAAGGTCTGCGCATTGGTTTACCACATGAATATTTAAAAGTTGGATTAGATACCGATGTCAAAGCGCGTATTGAAGAAGCCTTAAATGTTCTCGAAAACTTAGGTGCGACTTTAGTCTGGATTAACCTGACGACTACTGATGCAGCGATTCCTGCTTATTACCTGATTGCACCAGCTGAAGCGTCGAGTAATTTGTCTCGCTACGATGGCGTGCGTTTTGGTCATCGTTGTGAAAATCCAAAAGACTTGATGGACTTATATACCCGTTCGCGCACCGAAGGTTTTGGTGATGAAGTACAACGTCGTATTTTGGTCGGAACGTATGCGTTATCTGCGGGTTACTACGATGCGTATTATTTAAAAGCACAGAAAGTCCGTCGCCTGATTCAAAATGACTTTATTAAAGCCTTTGAACAATGTGACGTGATTGCTGGGCCAACCGCTCCGACTGCCGCTTATGGCATTGGCGCAAAACAAGATCCTGTTGCGATGTATCTGGGTGATATTTACACCATTGCGGTCAACCTTGCGGGCTTGCCAGCGATTAGCGCGCCTGTCGGTTTTGATACCAGCTATAGCGGTCAAGCGATTAGTTCGCCTCTCCCAGTTGGACTACAATTGATTGGGCCATATTGGTCAGAAAGCAAACTACTGAATATCATTCATCAATATCAACAGCATACAGATTGGCATAAACAGCGTTCGCCTCTTGCCTTAGATCAAGTAGGAGCAAAAGCATGAACACAGAAATTCGCGCTAGAAACGATCAGCTCATCCACGGTTGGGAAGTAGTCATTGGTTTAGAAATTCATTGCCAACTAAATACGCAAAGCAAAATTTTCTCGGGTTCACCGACTGCGTTTGGTGCTGAACCCAATACGCAAGCAAGTTTGATTGACTTAGCATTACCGGGCACATTGCCTGTGTTGAATCGTGAAGTGGTCAATAAAGCGGTTCGTTTTGGCTTAGGCATTGATGCTGAAATCTGCCGCGCTTCGGTGTTTGCACGTAAAAATTACTTCTACCCTGACCTACCCAAAGGCTATCAAATCAGCCAAATGGATGATCCCATTGTCGGTAAAGGACATTTGGACATCGTATTGGAAGATGGCACGGTCAAACGCGTTGGCGTGACGCGCGCGCATTTGGAAGAGGATGCGGGTAAATCATTGCACGAAGATTTTGCAGGCATGACAGGCATCGACTTAAATCGTGCGGGTACGCCGTTGCTTGAAATTGTCAGTGAACCCGATATGCGTTCGGCAACAGAAGCTGTGGCATATGCGAAGACAATTCATTCGCTCGTGCGCTGGCTTGGCATTAGCGATGGTAATATGGCAGAAGGTTCATTCCGCTGCGATTGTAACATCTCGATTCGTAAGCCAAATGCACCAGAATTCGGCACACGTTGTGAGCTGAAAAATATTAACTCGTTCCGTTTTATTGAGCGGGCAATTGAAGCCGAAGTTGAGCGTCAAATTGATCTTATCGAAGGCGGCGGTCGTGTGATTCAGCAAACCCGTTTATACGATCCAAACAAAAATGAAACCCGCGCCATGCGCAGTAAAGAAGAAGCCAACGATTACCGTTACTTCCCTGATCCTGACTTGTTGCCTGTGGTCATTACTGAAGCGCAAATCGAACAGATTCGCTCTGAATTACCAGAACTTCCTGAAGCACGCAGAAGTCGTTTTGTTGAAGCCTATCAGCTCAGTGAATACGATGCGCGCATCATAAATGGTGCACGTGAATTGGCTGACTTCTACGAAGATGCAGTAAAAACAGCAGGCATTAGCCAAGCGAAGATTGTGGCGAACTGGGTGATGGGCGATTTGCTCGGCGCACTGAATAAAGCTGAAAAAGAATTGGCTGACTCCCCTGTCACGCCAACTCAACTTGGAGGTTTAGTTGCACGTATCGCGGACAATACGATTAGCGGAAAAATTGCCAAAGTCGTCTTTACTGAAATGATGCAAGGCAATGGCGAATCTGCAGATGATATTATTTCAGCCAAAGCTTTGAAGCAAGAAACGGATACTGGCGCGATTGAAGCCATTATCAAAGAAGTCTTGGCGGCAAACGAGAAGATGGTTGAAGAATATCGCGCTGGCAAAGAAAAGGCATTCAATGGTTTGGTCGGTCAAATCATGAAAGCTTCAAAAGGCAAAGCGAATCCAAGTCAGGTCAATGAATTGCTGAAGAATTTATTGAACGGATAAGGGTTTATTTTGAAATAAAAATGCCTGTGATCTATAAAGATTACGGGCATTTTTTATTATGTAATTTCTCGTAGATACCTTTATTTAGATAGTTTTCAGGCACTCCTCTAGAAGCTTGCTTGAGAAGTTATGCATCGAATCAATTAAGTCTAATATATATAGGCTTTCAATTTTCAAGTGTGTTCTAGCATAGTGTTCTGCTTCTAAATTTTTATTACGTTTAACTATTTCCAGCTGTTTTAAGTGTTTTTGATTATCAATATGACCTGCATTATGAGCTACGATATTTCGAATTTCTTGAGCTTTTTTTATTGTTTGCCATTCAGCACCATTGACAGGCAGTGATATAGGACTAAGTTTAGATAAATATTTTTTTGCTCGTTCGATGCCTGAACCACTGAATTCGTTAAAACTAATATTAAGATTCATTTGGAACTCAATGCTTCGGCATAGATCATTCATGAAGTCTTCAAATATAGAAACCAGCATTATTAAGTAGGACTTTCGTTGCAGTTGCGGAAAATCTTCATTTAGCTTAGATGACAAATCAGTTCGATAACTAAATCTGAACGCTTCTGTTTCATTATCCTCAAATAATGAAGATGTATATCTATTGTTCTCCTCGATCCAGTTTCGTTCGGAAATTTCAACAAATAATTTATATGAAGCTAATTCAGAGCAGAAATAAGCTACGACTTGATATGGTGTCTTCATATTTGTCTAATTGCTCGCGTAAGTTACCCACATTAAAATTAAAAACCGAGACTATCTTAACTCGCGTAGGGTGCAATAAGCCAAAGTGCATTGCTCCGACCTTAATCAAAACCTCAACTAGGCACATGTAATACGGATGAAAACATACGCAAAACTAATGAAACAACATAAAAATGAAATGATTGCAATCATGCATGGATTTATAGAAAAATTTGGACAACACTTAGATTATTAAATTTTAATCAACCTACAAATGTGTACACGAAATTGTACTCAAATGATCAAAATATACAAATTTAGAAAAATTGAGAGTTTACGAATTATTATAACTTATTGATTTAATTGGTCGGGACGGAAGGATTCGAACCTTCGACCTCTTACACCCCATAAGGGTAAAAGCATGTTTAATGCCATTTTATACAATCCAACTTCCTAAACAATACCAATAAATAACATAGACTTAATCAATTTTACTGTTTTATGCCGTCCATTGATGTATCATCAAATCCATGAAAAAGTTGTACGCGAATTTGTACGCGATTTTTTGGCTTGTGAGCATTGATTTATGGCACTTTCTGACCGTGAGATACGCAATTTAAAGCCCGAAAAAAAGACCTCTTTTAGTGATGGTGGCGGCTTATACCTTGAAGTGACACCAGCAAAAGGTCTAAAACGATGGTGGCTGCGTTATTTCATGCAAGGCAAGGATAGAAAAATCCCTCTAGGCTACTATCCTGATATGAGCTTATCCGATGCTCGACTGGAAGCTGCCAAAACAAAAGGCATGGTCAGAAATACGGATGACCCTCGTGATCCACTTGAAGAACGTGAACGCAAGCGATTAGAAAAAATAGCCAAAGCATATGCCGACGCACGGCAAGCCGAAATCGAGCGTATTACACAAGAAAAAGAGGACGCCTATCTCAAATCACGTCTAACCTTTCAAGGAATATATGAACGCTGGTTAAAAGCGGTCATTAGACATCACAAAGACAAAGGCGTCGAAATGGAACGGTGCTTTGGTAAGGATGTACTGCCCTATATTGGTGATCTTTATGCTGAGGACGTTACACGTCAGCAAATTAGCTTATTGCTCACAAATATCACTGAGCGCGGCTCTAAAGTCATGGCAGGACGGACTTTGACCAATATCAGACAATGTTTTGGTTATGGCATTGGCATCGGTTTGATTGAGCATGATCCGACGAGTCATTTAAAAAAGGCGGCATTTGCTGGCAAGGCGAAAATGCGTGATCGTGTGCTTTCTGAAGATGAGTTGACTCATTTGCTACAAGTTGCACTCAATGAGTCTAAATTGGCGTTTAAGGGCAAAGCCGCTATCAAAGTGATGTTGTCTACCGCCGTGCGTGTTGGCGAGCTTCTCAAGGCGAAATATGAGCATATAGACCTTACTGGTCGTAAATGGGTTATCCCTGCTGAAAACTCCAAAAATGGCAAAGAGCATTTGGTGCATTTATCAGATTACGCGATTCAAGCATTTGAGGAGTTGTTTCAGGTCGTTGAACATGATGTTTGGCTTTTCACAGATAGAAGCAAAACAAAACATGTTTGCGTTAAAACATTAACCAAGCAAATTAGTGACCGTCAGACGACTTCCCCACTTTCTAATCGTGCAAGTGATACAACCTCACTGATGCTGTCAGGTGGTAAGTGGACACCTCACGATTTAAGACGCACCGCCGCGACTTTGATGGGTGGCTTAAAGATACCGCCCTATGTGATTGAAAAGTGTTTAAACCATACAGAAGAAAACCGAATGATTCAGAC
>JACMMY010000143.1 GCA_014378805.1 Moraxellaceae bacterium | reverse complement strand
CAGTGGACGTTTCAATACAGCCCAGAAACGTTTACCGCAACCGAATTGCCATTTGCCAAAGAAGTTTGTGATGCGGTGACCGAAGTGTGGGAAGCGAGCGCGACCAATAAAGTGATTTTGAATTTGCCGGCAACTGTCGAAGTCGCTTCACCTAATGTTTACGCGGATCAAATCGAATGGATGCACCGTAACCTTGCACGACGCGAAGGCGTGATTTTGAGTTTGCATCCACACAATGATCGCGGTTGTGCGGTAGCCGCTGCTGAATTGGGTGTAATGGCTGGCGCGGATCGTGTCGAAGGTTGTTTGTTCGGCCATGGCGAACGCACAGGTAATGTGGATTTGGTGACGTTGGCGTTGAATTTGTACAGCCAAGGTATTTCGCCGAATCTTGATTTTTCGGATATGAATGAAGTGATTCGCACGGTGGAAGAATGCACGCGTTTGCCTGTACATCCACGTCATCCGTATGCGGGTGATTTGGTCTTTACTGCGTTCTCGGGTTCACATCAGGATGCAATTAAGAAAGGTTTCTCGATGCGTGACGAAAACGAGTTCTGGGAAATGCCTTATTTGCCATTAGATCCAAAAGATTTGGGTCGCAACTACGATGCTGTGATTCGCGTGAATAGTCAGTCAGGTAAAGGTGGGATTGCCTATTTACTTGAGTCGAATTATGGCGTGGTGTTGCCACGTCGTTTGCAAATTGAATTGAGCCAAGTGGTGCAGGTTTTAACTGATACCAGTGGTTCCGAAGTGCGTGCGCAGGATATTTGGCAGTTGTTTGAGCAGACTTATATTCAGGTCAAACAGCCGTATAGCTACGTGGGCTATCATCCGAAACATGTCGATGAAAGCACTGAACAAATCACATTGACTGTTCAGCATCACGGTGAGGCGCAACAGTTTATGGGGCAGGGTAATGGTCCGATTTCTGCCGTTTTAAACGCCTTTAACCATGCGTTTGAGCAGCCAGTCGAAGTCGTGAGCTATGAAGAACGTTCGTTGGGGCAGGGTGCAAATGCCAAAGCAATTGCGGTGATTGAACTGGTGGATAAAGTTCGTAATGTTTCGACTTTTGGTGTCGGCATTCATGACAATATCACCACGGCTTCGGTGCAGGCGATTATTGCCTGTGTGAATCGTTTGGCAGTGAAAGAGCAGGCGAAAGTGGCTTAGTGTGTACTAGCTCATTGAGCGGAGTCGAAATGTGCGTTGTCTGAGATGTAACAATTTCAGCTTAAATGTCCACTTCGACTCCGCTCAGTGAACGCCACTATTCAATTGAAAAAATCTCAATTACCCCTGGCACAAACTTCGTCCACACCTGCTGCTTGGTATCCCAATATTCCAATTGATCTAAATCAATCGTGTCAAAACGAATCCAGTCGTCTTTGCCTTGTTTCTCAGAAAAACCTGTGCTGATGAGCAAGTCTTCTTCACGTATTTCCATAATCCAGCCTTGCAACATTTTGCCATCTTTAAGTTGTATACGATGCTGATTGCCTAATTCAGCAAAATCAACGAGCTGAGAACCAATGTCCATAAGTAATTCCAATGTCTGATTTAACGTAAATAAGGATAAGGATTAGTTGCAATGCGATTTGGATAGAGGTAAATGCCGTAATGCAGATGCGGTGTAGATGCGTTGCCTGTACTGCCCACATAACCCAGCACATCACCAACTTTCACAGTGTCACCGACTTTGTATGAGCCAAAACGATCCAGATGCGCATAATAATGCTGACTGAGCGCATAACCGACAATCGTGATTGCATTGCCGCCTCCGCCATAATTGGTGATTTTTGAAATAAATCCATTCGTTGCACTCAAGACAGGCGTGCCTCGTTTTGCCATGATGTCGATGCCCTCATGCGAGCGTCCTTGGCTACGCGCATTGCCCCATGTATCGACCAGTTGTTTGCGCGATAAGCCTTCTACAGGGATGGGTAAATGTTTAGGCAATGGTGATTTTTCAAGTTCTTGGTACAGACTTGATGATTTACTTAAGGAGTTCGATGATTTTTTCGCAGGGTTAGAACTACATGCCGTCAGTAGTCCAAGCATGAAGATCAATAAATAAGAGGGCATTGTGCGTGAATTCACAGTGTACGTCGTTCCATGTGTTGTTGAAGTGAAATAGGCGGTGAGGGAAATTTGGATTCTGATTGTTGCATATGATAAGTTTAGCGCGGCATAAACGATAGTCATATTGCAAAGATATGACAAAAGTGCTTCTATCGAACAGGCAAAACTGAGCATTGTACTTGAAAAAATATAATTTAAATAAATAAGCAAAAACATATATTTGAATTATATAGATGCTTTTAGTTGGCGGATAGTTTTAATAAATATGTCGCATATATGACATCTATTTATGTGAATGACACGCCATTGTCATAAAAGTTTCACAATTGTAGCGTTTAATGTACCTGTTTATAAAATTCGCTGTTTATTAATTTAGTTTGCCCTTTTGAGGTCTCAATAATGCGTATCAATACTTTAGTTTTATCAATTGCTATGGCCGTTGCAAGTGCTGGCACTGTTCACGCTGCGGACATCATTACTGGTGCAGGTTCTTCATTTGCGGCACCAATTTTCTCTAAATGGGCAGATGCCTATAGCGAAGAAACAGGTTCAACTGTGAACTATCAATCTATTGGTTCAGGCGCGGGCATTAAGCAAATCACAGAAAAAACTGTAGATTTCGGTGCGTCTGATAAGCCGTTGCCACAAGCAGAATTGGATGCAAAAGGCTTGATTCAATTCCCTACCGTGATGGGTGGTGTCGTTGCGGTTGTTAATATTAAAGGTGTTGCAGCGGGTCAGTTGAAGTTGACGGGTGATCTTATAGCAAAGATTTATATGGGCTCAATCAAAAAGTGGAATGATCCAGCGTTGGTTGCATTGAATCCGTCACTAAAAGATATTGGTGCAAATGTTACTGTTGTGCGTCGTGCAGACAGTTCAGGAACAACGTTCTTGTTCACTAACTTCTTGTCTAAAGTCAGTGCAGACTGGAAAACTAAAGTGGGTAGCGATACGACTGTTGCATGGCCAGAAGGTGTTGCTGGTAAAGGCAACGCAGGTGTAGCTTCTTATGTTCAACGTATCAACGGTTCAATTGGTTATGTTGAATATGCATACGCAAAACAATCTAAACTGGCTTTTACACAATTACAAAACCGTGATGGTATGTTTGTAATGCCAGATGACGTAACATTCCAAGCTGCAGCAGCAAATGCTAACTGGGCAAGCGCACCTTCATTTGGTGAAATCTTGACTTACCAACCAGGTAAAACCAGCTGGCCAATCACGGGTACTGTGTTTGTTCTGATGCAAAAGAAAGCGCCAAAGCCAGCACACAGCAAAGAAGTTTTCAATTTTTTTGAATGGTCGTTCAAAAATGGTGCAAAAGATGCACGGACTTTGGACTATGTACCAATGCCTGCAAACGTTATTAAGCTGATCCAAACCTCTTGGAAGGGTACTGTTGTGAATCCAACGGGTAAATCAGTTTGGTAATGCTCTGACAGTTTTATGAAAGAAAAAATCAGGGCTATATCAATATGTAGCCCTGATTTTGCTTGAAAAGACTTATTTAAAAGTGTTTTCGATGAGCAAAAAAAGAAATATTGACTTGTAAAAGCATCATTGAGTTGTGCGCAGTCGCGTATAATGGATTGTATTCACTAAATTTATAACTCAGATAGATAAGCCGATTATGATTACTACAGAAGTAACGTCCGCTGCCAGAATATTACGAGTCGAAAACGGTAAAAATGCGCGTTTTCGTCTTTACGTACTGGGAATTGCGCTGTTGGTGTTGATAGTGCTCGGCGCTATTATCCTGACCCTTGTTGATCAATCGATGCCAGTGTTTAAACAGCTCGGTTTGACTTTTTTTACCTCGTCAGAGTGGAATCCTGTTTCGGGCCAGTTTGGTATTTTGCCTGCGGTTTATGGCACGCTGGTCACTTCGTTTATTGCCTTAGCTTTAGCCGTGCCAGTCAGTTTTTTTATTGCATTTTTTTTGACTGAACTGTGCCCTTATCGTTTCCGTACGGTTTTAAATTCTATCATTGAACTGCTTGCGGGTATCCCAAGTATTATTTACGGCATGTGGGGATTGTTTGTCCTCGCGCCTCTACTTGCCGATCATGTGCAACCAGTTTTGACCAATTGGTTTGGTGAAGTGTGGTTGCTTAAAGATATTTTTGGCGGTCCGCCGATCGGTATTGGTTATTTGCCAGCAGCGTTGATTTTGGCGATTATGGTGATGCCTTTTATCACCGCGGTGATGCGCGAAGTATTTGATGTTGTGCCAAAAGCACTGAAGGAAGGAAGTTACGGTCTCGGTGCAAATCGTTGGGAAGTCATGTGGACTGTTGTATTACCGCACACTAAAGTCGCACTCACAGGCGGCATTATGTTGGGTCTGGGTCGTGCACTCGGTGAGACGATGGCGGTGACCTTTATGATTGGTAACGTCAACAATATCAGCGTTGGGTTGTTCGATTCGGGCAACAGTATTGCCTCTGTGATCGCGAATGAATTTGCTGAAGCGAAAGATTTGCACATGTCAGCACTCCTTGCGATGGGCTTAATTTTGTTCTTCATTGCATTCGTCGTACTGGTGATTGCGCGTGCCTTAATTCGTAAAGTGGAGAAAAGCTAATGGCTACTTACTCGATGACTCCATTCTTTGCGTTTAAAAGAAAACTGATTAACCGTTCGATTTTGACATTTGCTGTAGTGATTTCCTTACTGGGTATGGCATTACCATTTTGGATTCTGTTTACGGTGATTGAACGCGGTCTGGGTTCTTTTAATTGGGCGTTGCTGACTCAAATTACACCTCCTCCGATGTCAGAGGGCGGTCTGCTTAATGCGATTGTCGGTAGTTTCTTGATGGTCGGTTTGGCAATGGTGATTGCTTCGCCGATTGGTGTTTTTACGGGGGTTTACCTCGCGGAATATGGCCGTACCAGTAAGCTCGCATCCTTAATTCGATTTGTGAATGATGTGCTGTTATCAGCACCATCCATCGTGATCGGTTTATTTGTGTACATCATCATGGTCGTTCCGATGCAGCATTTTTCGGGCTATGCGGGTGTAGTGGCACTGGCGATTATCGCTGTACCCGTCATGGTGCGTACCACTGAAAATATGCTGTTGCTCGTTCCTGACGTGATGCGCGAAGGCTCACTGGCGTTGGGTTCAAGTAAACGTCAGGCGATTTTGAAAATCTGTTTGCCTGCTGCGCGTAATGGCGTGATCACTGGCATATTGCTGGCAATGGCTCGGATCAGTGGCGAAACTGCGCCGTTGCTCTTTACCGCGTTGAACAGTCCGTATTACTCAACAGATTTAAGTCAGCCGATTGCTAACTTGCCGAATACCATTTTCCAGTTTGCAATGAGTGCGGATGATAATTGGATTAGTTTGGCATGGGCAGGCGCAGCGTTGATTTCACTGTATGTGGTGATTATCAATTTAGTGGCTCGCTTAGTTTTTGCGAGAAATGCAGTCGGAAAATAGGAAGTCAACGTCAGTGCGGACTTTCATTGAACTTTGAAAATTCTTTATGAAACAGTTTGGTGCTAATCAGTCACCGCTGTTTCAAGATGAGACAAACGCTGACTTTGTATCGACAACATATATAGGTAGTATTACGATGAACGAGATGACAACAAATAGGCAAACTAAGATGACGACGAATATCCGGCCTCAAGAAACATCAATCGCGCCTTCCGAGCGCGCCACGGTACGCACCAGTGTTTTGGATCGGGAAACGAGCCGTCCTTTGACCAGTTATACCCCTGAAGAAATTGAAGTTGAAACTAAGAACCTCAATTTGTTCTACGGCAAAAAACAGGCATTGTTTGATGTGAACATCGTCGTGCCGCGCAAACGTGTGACTGCGTTTATTGGGCCATCAGGCTGTGGTAAATCGACGTTATTACGTACCTTTAATCGCATGAATGATCTGATTGAAGGTTGTCATATCAATGGCGAGATTGTGCTGAACAATCAAAATATTTTTGATAAGAGCGTGGATATCACCAGCCTACGTCGTCGTGTCGGTATGGTATTCCAAAAAGCCAATCCATTCCCAAAATCAATTTATGAAAATGTCTGCTACGGTTTACGTTTGCAAGGTATTAACAAAAAAAGTATTTTGGATGATGTTGTCGAAAACGCATTGAAAGGTGCAGCGCTCTGGGATGAAGTGAAAGATCGTTTGAACGATTCTGCGCTTGGTCTTTCGGGTGGTCAACAGCAGCGTTTGGTGATTGCACGCTCAATTGCAATTGAACCTGAAGTATTGCTGCTTGATGAGCCATGTTCTGCACTTGATCCGATTTCAACTTTGAAAGTTGAAGAACTGATTCATGAGTTGAAAGAGCGGTTTACGATTTTAATCGTGACGCACAATATGCAGCAAGCAGCGCGTGTGTCTGATTACACGGCATTTATGTATTTGGGTAAAGTGATTGAACATACTGATACGAATACCTTATTTACTAATCCAAGTCAGAAACAGACTGAAGATTATATTACGGGTCGTTACGGTTAATACTTGGGTTTGGATTCTTTAATTAATGATTGAGCCAATTCATTTTTTGACATCATT
>JACMMY010000142.1 GCA_014378805.1 Moraxellaceae bacterium | reverse complement strand
TCACATCGCGGCTTTCTTGCAGCAGTTCACGGCTGACGTTTAGTGGTAAATCGGCACTGTCGATCACGCCTTTGATAAAGCGCAAATACATCGGCATCAAGCTTTCAGCTTCATCCATGATGAAGACGCGTTTTACATACAGTTTGATGCCTGTTTTGGCTTCGCGTGTAAATAGATCATGTGCGGCTTTTGCAGGCACGTAGAGCAATTGGGTGTATTCCGTGCTGCCTTCAACACGGTTATGACTCCAGCTGAGTGGCGCTTCTTGGTCACGGCTGAGTTGTTTGTAGAACTCGATATATTGTTCTTCGGTAATGTCTTTTTTGCTGCGTGTCCAAAGCGCGCTGGCTGAGTTAATGGTTTCCCATTCATCTGTGATGACCATCTGACCTGATTCGCCCTCAGTTTCAGCTTCTTTCCATTCTTCTTTTTGCATGAGAATTGGCAGGCTGATGTGATCAGAATATTTATTGATAATATTCTTGAGCTTATATCCGTTTAGATAATCCAAAGAATCATCGCGCAAATGTAGAATAATGCTAGTGCCGCGTGCTGCACGGTCAATGGTTTCTACATCAAAGTCGCCCGTGCCACCACTTGTCCAGCGCACACCTTCAGTCGTTGGCGAGCCCGCACGGCGAGATTCAACGGTAATTTTATCTGCTACAATAAAACCCGAATAAAACCCCACACCAAATTGACCAATGAGCTGCGCGTCAGATTTCTGGTCGCCACTGAGTTTGCTCACGAAATCACGTGTGCCACTCTTTGCAATCGTACCTAAGTTATCAATCGCTTCTTGTTGGCTTAAACCGATCCCGTTATCAGTGATAGTAATGGTTTTGGCTTCTTTATCGAAAGCGACACGAACAGACAGATTCGGCGCATCTTCATAAAGTGCAGCGTTGTTAATACCTTCAAAGCGTAATTTGTCACATGCGTCTGATGCGTTTGAGACCAATTCACGTAAGAAAATTTCTGGATTTGAATACAGGGAGTGCGTCACTAAATGAAGCAGTTGAGCCACTTCAGCTTGGAAGCTATAGCTTTTGCTCGTTGATTTTTCAGCGGTATTTTCAGTTGCAGTAGTCATTGATCGACCTATTATGTTGGTGTTGACGTAAACGTCTTGTTGTTTGGTTTTGATGAGATTGCATTCTGCAAATCTTCATATCATCCATAGACAAGACAAAATTTGAGATGGTTATAGAATGGGGCTGGATAGGGGTTTTTCAAGCTTCGTGGTGACTGGATTTTTATAACAGCATTAGATCACTGAGCTTATCGAAGTGCGAGTTCGCTGAAAATATTCTGGTGGAGATGTTCACTTCAACTCCGCTCAGTGAACTTTATATTTGAAAATCATGCTGCAATAAAAAAAGCCTCCGCCTAGAAAAATCTTAGCGAAGACCCTTGGAGAAACGAACTTACTTTTTTAAGGTAAGATTTTTAGTGGCGTATTAGCCTTGTTGAATGCCTGCAACCAGCCATTTGCGATCCGTGCTACCAATCGGTTGAACGAAATGCCATGTTTCACTGAACGGAATAGGTGCTGAATTGAGATCTTCACTCACTGTGCCGCTATAGAGGACACTGGTTATATACTGACCATTTTCTTGTGCACTATCGACGATCCGAGCATTCAATGATGGAAACTCAGCGGTGTCGTGATTGCTTGCAATATCCGACTGAACGGCGTTAAACATGTCAGGCGTGAAATAACGACGTAGTTCTTCCAAGTTACTCGCACTATTCATGGTTTGCATGTGTAGGAATGTCGCACGTGCTTGACGCAGAAAAGCCGCATGTTCAGTGCCATCAGGCAGTGTTTGACCATTACTAGTAAACGGAGATGCAGCGCCAAAGCCTGCATTTGATGGGGCAGCACCACCGACAGGCTGACCAAAAATATTGGTATTGCTACCTGATGGTTGAGCTGTAGGATTGTTATTGCCAAAACCAAATGGGCTAGGTGCGCCTGAGTTGGTTGCCAAAGTATTTTTCTTTGCTGCAAATCGGCGATAAACGAAATAACCTGCACCAGCTAATAGGATTAGCCAGAACCATGGGAATCCCTTTTTTTCTGGTTGCGCTGCTTGTTTATTCCACTCGCCAGTACCATTCGTTGGTTGTGCAGCGGTTGTAGGCTGTTGCGCTGTATTTGCATTCGCTGAACCTGAGTGAGCCAGCATTGAGCCAACGAGCGCGCCACCTGCAACACCTGCGGCAACACCACCCCAACCTGGACCACTTTTTTGCGGTGCTTGTTGTGGGGTTGAGTATGGACGAGCAGGGGCGCTGTTGTAGTTGCTTGAGTTGCCATAAGAGCTAGATGAGTTTGAACGGCTCATGCCATGACTGCTACCGCCACCCATACGGCGAGCTTCTGCCAATGGTGACAAAACAAGAGTTGCCAGAATGAGCGAAGTGATCGCAGAGCGTGTACGTAAATTCATTTTCATCATTTTCCTGAAAAGTGATGCGGTTGGGGTAAAGCGGCTTTACATTAACTTTGTTGGTACGGCGTATTTGTTATCAAGGGTGATTTTGCGAAAGTGTGACTTAATTAACAATTCTAATTACAACGATCACGATTTTAAAAAAATAACATATGTGAATGAAAAGTATCGTTGTGGTGTGGTTATCAATATGTTTTTTTCAGTGAGTTGTTATATTTAAAGGAATTTAGCTCAATCATCACGAGTTTGACTGAGCATAAGTAAAACAAATTTCTAATGAGAACTAAGGTCAAATGCGGCGGTTAACGCTTCATGCAAACGTCCAACGCTGATGATTTCCATGCCTTCAATCGCTTGCCTTGGCGTATTGCCACGCGGGACAATGGCTTTTTTAAATCCGTGTTTGACGGCTTCGCGCAGGCGTTCTTGCCCATTGGGTACAGGACGAATTTCACCTGACAAACCGACCTCACCAAACACGACAAGTTCTTGCGGCAAAGCTTTACCCTTAATACTGGAGGCGACGGCAAGCAGTACCGCAAGGTCTGAACCTGTTTCCAAGACTTTAATCCCGCCGACGACATTGACGAATACATCTTGTCCATTGGTATGAATACCGCCGTGACGGTGCATAACAGCAAGGAGCATCGCAAGGCGATTTTGATCAAGACCGAGTGCGACACGGCGTGGATTTCCTTGTGTATCATCGACTAATGCTTGTACTTCAACCAAGAGTGGACGGGTACCTTCGCGGCTAATCATGACAATACTACCAGGAATCGCTTCATCATAACGGCTGAGAAAAATGGCTGAAGGATTAGCGACTTCACGTAATCCTTTATCAGTCATGGCAAAAACCCCGAGTTCATTCACTGCACCAAAACGATTCTTAATGGCGCGAATCATTCGGAAGCGCGAGTCCGATTCACCTTCAAAATACAATACGCAGTCGACCATATGTTCCAGCACCCGCGGT
>JACMMY010000141.1 GCA_014378805.1 Moraxellaceae bacterium | reverse complement strand
GCTTCATTGACATCATACTCGGCAAAAGAACGAACCAGTACCGTACCAACAATCACACCATCTGCCGCCACACCGACCGCTTGCGCCGTTTGGCGATCATGAATACCAAAACCAACGCCAATTGGTAAATCGGTTTTTTGTCGTATAGCATGAATACGTGCAGCGACTTCATCCGTATCTAAAGCCGAAGAACCCGTTACACCTTTAAGTGATACATAATACACATAGCCGCGCGCTGCTTTGACGACATGTTCAATACGCGCATCCGTTGTGGTTGGCGAGAGTAAAAAGATCGGATCAATCTGATGCTTTGCCAATACATCGGCTAAATCACCCGCCTCTTCAGGAGGTAAATCAACCATCAGCAAACCATCAACACCTGCGACGGAAGCGCGCTGAGCAAACTTTTCATAACCAATAATTTCAATCGGATTTAAATAACCCATCAATACGATGGGTGTCGTGCTGTCATTCTTACGGAACTCAGCGACCATATCAATGGCATGAAAGGTACTTGTTTTACCTGCCAATGCACGCTCCGCCGCCAGCGCAATCACAGGACCATCCGCCATCGGATCAGAAAACGGTAAACCCAACTCAATTAAATCCGCACCCGCGGCCACCATTGCATGAAGCAATGGCACCGTCACAGTTGGATTCGGATCACCTGCCATTACATAAGGAATCAATGCCTTACGATTATTCGACTTTAATGTCGCAAAACAAGCTGCTATACGAGACATCGCTTTTATTCCTATTAATTCTTTAAATAACTATTTTATGACCAATTAATTTTTCTCGCTTTGAAGTCTCCCACCCCACTTCGCTGCGCTACCGTATTGCAAACAGCGCTTCTCAGGACGAAGTAGAGGGAGGTGACTTTAACCCCCCTTCCCAGCCTTATCGCTAAAGCGGAAGGAGCCAAAAGCTACCATCTAAAATTATTAAGTAATCACAATGCCATCAAGCTTCGCAATCGTCAGCAAATCCTTATCACCACGACCAGATAAACAGACCACAATCGATTGATCTGGTGACATGGTGGGCGCAAGTTTCTTGACATAAGCAATCGCATGACTACTTTCGAGCGCTGGAATAATGCCTTCGATGTGTGTTAAATCGCGAAAACCTTGCAGTGCCTCGTCATCGCTAATCGGTACATATTGCACACGGCCCACATCTTTTAAGAAACTATGTTCTGGCCCAACTCCGGGATAATCAAGCCCAGCAGAAATCGAATGCGTCTCAATGATCTGACCCTCGTCATCACTCATCAAATACGTCCGATTGCCATGCAACACACCAATACGACCCGCACTCAGAGGTGCAGAATGTTTACCTGATTCAATACCAAAACCTGATGCCTCTACACCATAAATTTTGATCGCTTTATCATTCAAAAATGGGTAAAACAAACCTATTGCATTTGAACCACCACCAACGCATGCAACAAGTGCATCAGGCAGTTTGCCAATTTGCTTTAAGCTTTGTGCGCGCGCTTCACGACCAATAATCGATTGAAAATCGCGTACTAACATCGGATAAGGATGAGGACCTGCGACCGTGCCAATGATGTAATACGTCGTATCGACGTTTGTGACCCAATCACGCATGGCTTCATTAAGCGCATCTTTTAAGGTTCGGGAGCCGCTGGTCACAGGTACAACCGTTGCACCCAAAAGCTTCATACGATAAACGTTCATCGATTGGCGATGTACATCGTCGTCACCCATGTAGATGACACATTCCATACCCAGACGTGCAGCAATCGTTGCAGTTGCTACACCATGCTGACCTGCACCAGTTTCAGCGATGATGCGTGTTTTACCAGACAGTTTTGCGAGCAGCGCTTGACCAATGGTGTTATTGATTTTGTGCGCGCCTGTATGGTTTAAGTCTTCGCGCTTCAGATAAATCTGCGCACCGCCCAACTCACGGCTGAAACGTTCCGCATGATAAAGCGGTGACGGGCGACCGACAAAGTGCGCCATGTCGTAGTCAAATGATTTGACAAAATCCGCATCGTTTTTCATACGGCCATAAAGGTTCTCTAAGTCTTCAAGAGCCGCCATCAGTGTTTCAGACACAAAACGACCACCGTGAACACCAAAATGTCCTTTATTATCAGGATATTGAGTAAAATCTATACTACTAAAATCGACATCTTTTAAAGCTGCTTTTTTTGCATCAATGTTCATCAAAACCTACTCCGCTTATTTCTTACAAAAAACAAATTTAGAATATCTAAGATAAAGCAGGACAACTCCAAACAACCTTTACTCAATCAACGTAGAACTGACTTTCGATTTTCACAAGTACAGTGATGTAGGATTTATGCCATCCATTTTTATCACATAAATCAAAAACTGCTACGTATTAGATTTGACTGAAACGTCAGTATTAATTTACTGATGTGTCGCTGCGATAAATCGTTGGATCAAAGTCTCATCTTTAATGCCTTTTGCACTTTCGACACCACCGCTGACATCCACCGCAAAGGCTCGTGTTTGGCGAATAGCTTCTGCGACATTATCAGGCGTTAATCCACCCGCAAGGATTAAAGGACATTGATGTTGAGATCGATCATTTGGGAATGGCTCAAACTGAGGAAACCGTCGCCAATCAAACGCATGACCCGTACCGCCAAATAAATCAGGATGCCACGCATCCAGCAGAATACCGCTTGCGCCAATCGCTCGGTAACGGGCAATGATTGGTTGAATATCCACATCAGGGTTCATTTGTAGTGCTTTAATCCAGCGCTTTCCTGTTAATGCAGCCAAACGTGCGCATTGCTCAGGCGTTTCATTACCATGAAATTGCAGTAAATCAATGCGTACCGTTTTTAAGATGTGTCGCAAATCTGCGTCATCCACATCGACAAACAGCCCGACAGTCTGCACAAACGGTGGTACATAGTCGAGCAATTTGGCGACTTGCTCTGCGGTTACCGCACGAGGACTCGGTGGATAGAATACAAAACCTACCGCGTCCGCGCCTGCTTGAACAGCCGCTTGTACATCTTGAGCGCGCGTCAATCCACAGATTTTGACGCGTGTCCGCATCGTAGGATAAGCAGAATTGGGCAACAGAATCTCTTCAATATGAATAAATATATAGAGGCGTATTCTAGCGCAAGTTTAGAGTGAAAGTGGGCGCAAATCTTCAACGAAAGAAGATATCAATATTGGGTTATGCGCGCAAAAACACAAAGCAGTTACATCTCAGCAACATTATCGATATACTTGCCGCGTTCCGAGAATTCACTTTGATGATTCGCAGTTTAGATTCTTAACCACTGAACCTAACTCGCCGAATGGGAAGCTGATTAAAAGTCAGCACTGCACCCCGCAACGGTAAGTGATTTATTTAAAAAAATAATTCATCAGTCCGGATACCAATCTCAGACCTTATCCCACCCACACGCTCACGGGGCTTGAGTGTTAGGAGCTGCTATGTCTATTGCAAAACCATCTACGTCAAAATCACGTTCATTTATACCAAGTGTACTCACACTTTCAGTTTTATCTGTATTTCATGCCGCTTATGCCGATACATCCATTGAAGTCGCCAACGATCTTCCTGTGACAGTAGTAACGGCAAGTCGCACAGCACAAGCAATCAACACTGTGCCTGCAAGCATTGCAGTGATGACTAAAGATCAAATTCAGCAATCCGCGGTCAATGATCTCCCTAATTTGTTGCGCCAAGATGCTTCATTGAACATTGTTACCTCAGGTGGCTATGGTCAACAAACATCAATTTTCACCCGTGGGACTGAAAGTAAGCACACATTAGTATTGGTAGATGGCGTTCGCACGAATAATGCAACATCATCTGCATCTAGTATTAACTTCTTAGACACCACGGATATTGGTCAAATTGAAGTCCTCAAGGGACCCGCATCCGTCCAATATGGCTCTGATGCAATCGGCGGTGTGATTCAACTCATTTCTGCAAAACCAACAAAACAGAACATCTTCAGCACAGTCGAAGCAGGTGAAAACAATCTTTATAAAGCGATCATCGGCGCTGATTTAATCAAAGACGATGCATACTTACAGGTTCGTGGTCAAAAACTGTCAACGGATGGCTCACCTGTTACAACCACAGCAAAACAAGACTCAGGTTACGACCAAAAAGGTTATAGCGTGAAAGGTGGAATTGATAATGATCAATTCGCACTGTCACTTGAAGCACGTGGCAATCAAGGCACTTCTGAATACGTAACAGGTTTTAACTATGATATGCCTGCCTCCGCAGACTTTAGTAATCGTTTGCTAAGTTTGAAAGGTCGCTATACCCTCGCATCAGATCTGAATATGAATATTCGTTTATCGCAATTTTTAGATAAATTGGATCAAAATCAAAATACTGATTTCGTCAACAGCGACCAAAAAGAAGCAGATGTCAATGTCCGTTGGGGCTTTGCGCCGCATCAAAATATTTTGTTTGGGATCACCAGTAATCAAGCGGATGCAAAAGCGTTAAGCACTGACTTCATGGGTACACAAACGAGCTTTGATCACGACACACGATCAACTGGATATTATTTACAACATCAATATCAAGATGCCGTCTTCAGCACACAAACCGGCGTTCGTATTGAAGATAATAGTGCATTTGGCACACACACTACGGGTCAAATCGCCGGTCGTATGCGAGTTCTGCCAACGACTAGCATTTACGCCAATATTGGCACTGCATTTCGCGCGCCCAATGCTTTTGAGTTGTTTTCAACACCGTATACCATCAGTAATCCAAATCTAAAACCTGAAGAAAGCACCTCGTATGAAATTGGTATTAATCAACAGATCATCAAAGGTCTGGATG
>JACMMY010000140.1 GCA_014378805.1 Moraxellaceae bacterium | reverse complement strand
GTTGACGGCGCATGGCGAAACGATTTTGGATCGGATTTATCATATCGATCGCGGTTATGAACATGTTGAAGAAAAATTACGCGGCTTAGGTGCTGTGATTGAACGAGTAAAGTAAATGACCGATGCAAATGCTGAAGCGGTAATGGGTAACTTTGATCAGGGCTTAACGTTGGCTTTGAGCAAAGGCCGAATTCTGAAAGAGACGCTACCATTGCTCAAGAATGCAGGGATCGAGTTGCTGGAAGATCCTGATAAAAGCCGTAAATTGATTTTTCCAACCACGCATCCACTGGTCAGAATTTTGATTCTACGCGCCAGTGATGTACCTGCGTATGTAGAAAATGGCGCGGCGGATATTGGCGTAGCGGGCAAAGATGTGTTGATGGAATACGGCGCGCAAAACGTGTATGAGCTGATTGATCTGAAAATTGCCAATTGTCGTCTCATGACCGCAGGTCGTGTCGATGCCGAAGGCAAATGGGAAAAACCAGCAGGTCGTTTAAAAATTGCGACGAAATACATCAATTTAACCCGTCAGTATTATGCGAGTCGCGGCGAACAAGTCGATGTGATCAAGCTCTACGGTTCCATGGAGCTTGCGCCGTTGGTTGGCTTAGGTGATTTGATTGTCGATGTGGTCGATACGGGGAATACGTTGCGTGCAAATGGTTTAGCACCATTTGATGTGATCGCACAGATTTCATCGCGGTTGATTGTGAATAAAGCGAGTTATAAACGGAAGCAAGCGGTGCTGAGTCCGATTTTGGCGGGGATTGAAGCGGCAATTGTTTAAGAGAAGAATGAGTGAACGAAGGGCTTTTTCATAAAAGCCCTTTTTGTTGGGCCGTGTCATAGTTTTTCTGGTTTCGAAATTTGATTTGTTCCATTGTTAGGGCAGACCTGTGTGTCTGCCCTAAAACAAAAGGCGGGAGCACACCTAGGTGCGCCCATACAAATTAAAAAAGAATTACTCAGCCAACGCCGCTTTAATTTTCTCTGCATAGCCTTGAATCTGCTGCATATCACCCATCTTTGCGCCATGCGCACGCGTCATCAGTGTGCCCAGTGAAGTCGGTAAAATATGAAAATGCACATGCGGCACGCTTTGTCCTGCTGCGGCGCCATTCAGTTGCATTAAAACAAAACCATCAACGCCCATGGCGGTTTTCACTGCTTTAGATACTTTTTGTACGCTGTGAATCCACGCGGCTGCGCCTTCTGGCGATAAATCTAAAATTGTTTCGGCAGGCTCTTTGGTAATGACCAAGGTGTGGCCATCTGCTTGCGGCATGATGTCCATGAAGGCAAGGGTGTGTTCATCTTCGTACACTTTGGTACACGGAATTTCACCACGTAAAATCTTGGCGAAGATATTTTGGGTGTCGTAAGCCATTTTAGATGCCTTTGGGTTGTCGTCGATTTCTATTGTTCGTTCGAAATTGTGCGATGAAGCGTGACCGATGTTATCAGAAAACGCATCGAACACTTTATGTCTCGGCAATAAAAATCGCACGAACATTCACTCGTGCGATTTTTGGACGCGAATCAATGGGAAAACATTGATCTATATATTAGTAACTATATTTTAGACCCACTGCAGTCAGCGTCGTCCGTGAATTGCCTCCACCAGCGTTGATTTTCTTGTAATCAAAACTGACTTGACCCGATAGTTTCTCGGTCATCATGACAGATACAGCACTGCGTGAACGAATGGTGTTCGATAATGAGCCGTAATCAAAGCCTAAGTCTTGTGTAAAGCGGGTTGTTGGAAGCAGTTGGCGTTCGTAATGTGCAGCAACTGTGCCTATTGCATCTGTGCTTGTACGTTGTGGCGGTGCGCGCTCGACGTCATAGCGTACCCCTGCACCCAGTTCGCCCGTCAGAAATTGGACATCATCACGGTATAACTCCTTGCCTAAACCCGCGGTAAGCGAGGTTTGGTAATCAAATGCACTGCTTAAATCTTTTTCCCATTGCAACTTACCGAACTCATAATAACTCCCTTCGCTATGGGTCATTTTCCCAAATGCCAGATATTGTTCGATATTTGTGCCATTGGAGTTGCTGTCTGAGCTATTGATCGCAGAAGCTTTAAATTCGCTGCCCCAATCTCCAATCATTCTTTTGTAATCAATATTTCCTGCAAAGCTTTGCTTGGTATCTGAAGCGGTACCGCTACTTTGTGTGGTATTGAGTAAGTAGCTTAAATTGACGTCTAAATTATAATCTTTGTCTTTTGAGATTTTGATCAAACTTTCTGCGGCAAATGATGTTGCACTGAGGCTTAAACCCAGCATGATGGTCATGATTTTTTGGATGTGAAACGCCATAAAAGCTCCATTTTGGCTGGCTGTCGAGATGATATTGTATGCACGGAAAAATGTGCGTAACACTATAATCCTATGAGGTTTTATTTTGAAAATCCACTTTTTATCGATCAATATGATGGGAGGGTGACGGTGAATATTTTGAATGTGATCGATTTTCAAGCATTTTCTGTGTACTAGAATATGTAAATCAACTGTATAACTCGCCCCACATTGCCCACGAAACCAGTTAAAATTACGACCTTAGTGATCAAAAAAGTGGATGCGGTTTATGATGCGTCGTCTGTCGAGTGTTGAGGTTAATTTTGATGAGCAATTAAACAATTTGCTCGCCTTTGAAACGGTCAATGATGCTGCGTTGGTGCAGACAGTGGATCAAATCATCCACGACGTCCGCACGCATGGCAATGCGCATGTCCTGAAATTAACCCAGCAATTCGATCAGCATCCAGCGCAGACCTTTGCTGAATTGGAGTTGACGCAAGCCTCGTTGAAAGCGGCTTTCGAAGCACTTGATCCTGAAATCAGAACCGCGCTTGAGTTGGCGGCGGCACGTATTCGTAGCTTCCACACTGCTCAGAAACAAGATGGCTGGCAATACACCGATGAACTGGGCAATGTTCTCGGTCAAAAAGTCACGCCACTCGATCGCGTGGGGATTTATGTCCCTGGTGGTAAAGCCTCTTATCCGTCTTCGGTGTTGATGAATGCGATTCCCGCACAAGTGGCTGGCGTAACTGAAATTATCATGGTTGTACCAGCGCCAAAAGGTGAATTGAACTCACTGGTGCTGGCTGCGGCTTATTTGTCTGGCGTGAGTCGCGTATACACCATCGGCGGTGCGCAAGCGGTTGCTGCGCTGGCGTATGGTACTGAAACCATTCCGAAGGTCGATAAAATTACTGGGCCAGGCAATCGTTATGTGGCTGCGGCAAAGCGTGCGGTTTTCGGGCAAGTCGGGATCGATATGATTGCGGGCCCATCGGAAATTTTAGTCTATGCCGAAGGTCAAAATAATCCTGATTGGTTAGCCATGGATTTGTTGTCACAAGCGGAACACGATGAAATTGCGCAATCAATTTTTATTACCGCAGATGCCAATCTGATTGAACAAGTGGCGGCATCGGTTGAGAAATTATTACCGACATTGTCGCGTGAAGAAATTGCACGAACCTCAATCAATAATCGCGGTGCGCTGGTTTTGGTTAAAAATCGTGCCGAAGCGATTGCACTGATCAATCGCATTGCGCCTGAGCATTTGGAGTTGTGTGTCGATGACCCCGATAGCCTG
>JACMMY010000139.1 GCA_014378805.1 Moraxellaceae bacterium | reverse complement strand
TGCAGTGTATCGCACGAATATCGATAACCTGATTAAACCAATTTACAATCCTGCGATATTCAAATCTCAATGGAAAAATATCGCCCACACGAAGCTCACAGGTGCGGAAGCAGGCTTAAAATGGAAACTGGATAATGGTGTGTTTGCCTCGACAAGCTATGCCTATGTCCAACCCATTCAAGAAGGCTTAAATGGCAGTGCCGACAGTGAATTGCAACGTCGTCCACGCCAAACGTTGACAGCATCTGCAGGTTTACAGCAGGCACAGTATGGTTTTAGTGCTGAGCTGGTTTCAAAAAGTGAAGCAAAAGAATATGACTCTGCTTACCCTACCGCAGGCTATGCGATTGGTAACTTGCGTGGCTACTGGCAAGTTCAAAAAAACATCCGTATGTTTGCCAATGTTGAAAACTTCACTGACCGCAAATACCCAGTCGCGCTTGCAAATGCACCTTTTGGCGGCTTTGGAACACTCAGCCAATATCTTGCCGCACGTCGCCAAGCAACATTGGGCTTAACCGTAAACTACTAAAACGAGCACCTTGATGCCCACTCAAGCGATTGGGCATCAATACTCACATGATGAAACGTAAGGGCACACCTTGCGTATGTTCACGCCATAATCAACGCAAGACAATCAAGGCAATCTCAACGATTGTCATAACAAAAATATAAGTCATCCATTTTAAGCAACATTCTTCCCTCCAAAGGAATGTTGCTTTTTTTGATCACAATAACGACTTACTTATTATCCCGACGATCACCAATTTTTCTAGCTGGATTGCCCGCCACAATCGCATAACTTTCCACACTTTTCGTCACGACACTATCCATTCCCACGACTGCAAAATCATCAACTCGCACACCATCCACAACGCCAACATTTGCGCCTAGCCACACATCCTGACCAATATAAATTCCTTTTGAAGTCACTGCCTGCTCATGAATCGTTTGATCTATTTTCATGCCGTGATTAAATGCATATAAATGACAATAAGCCGCCAAACGCGCTTTATCAGCAAGATGAATTCCAGCTCGCCCACCATCTAATGTCGAATGATGATTAATAGCGACCTTCTGACCCAAAGTCACAGGGCCATGAATCACACAATCCGCCGCAATAAACGACCCATCACCAATCACAATTTCGCGCCCAATCTCTGCAAATAAATGTGCATCAGGCGAAATAAAACAATTTTTACCGATCGTAATCGTTTCCATTGATTGCAAATAAGCCTGCCATTCCTCCTGCCAAATCTTTGCCCATTCGCGATTTTTTGGCTTAAGTTTCCAATAAAGCCAAGGCATATAGCTCAAACGCTTTTTATGTTGCTCTCTGTATTTCAGAAGCGGATCAACCACGGGTGTTATCTCGTCAGTCATATTTATTACGTTCGTGCCATTGGAGTTCTTCGTCGAAAGTATATACTCAACACTGCAAAATCAATCGTCGAATGCATCAGTACTTTAAAATGTAGCCACAAAATTTTGCGCTAAAACCTCATTCGAATCACCATAACGGAACACCATACATGGGACACCGACTCAGCAAAATTTATACTCGTACAGGTGATGATGGTACAACTGGACTCGGTGATGGCCAACGCGTCTCCAAAGATGATCTCCGTGTCGAGACCTACGGCACAGTGGATGAACTCAATTGTGCCGTAGGCTTACTTCGCGCCAGCCTCAATGAACGTCATCAGGGTGAAATCATTGATCCCACTCTCAGTCGTATTCAACATGAACTGTTCGATTTAGGCGGTGAACTCTGCATCCCACATTATCGAATACTGACTCCTGAGTACGTTTCACGTTTAGAAAATGAAATTGATGAGATGAATGAACAACTGCCCATGCTCAAAAATTTTATTCTACCTGCTGGCAGCGTGCCTACGGCAAACGCACATCTTGCGCGAGCCATTTGCCGTCGTGCAGAACGATTGCTCATCACGTTAAAAAACCGTGATGAGGATATTTCAGGCATCACTCAGCATTATCTCAATCGTTTATCAGACTGGCTTTTTGTTGCCGCGCGTGTAATTGCCCGATATGACGGCGGTGAAGAAGTACTGTGGGTTAGACAAGACATCGATAAAAAACTTTAACAACGCGATGAAAACAAAGGACACGTGAATCATGGCACTATGGAAGCATTTAGTCGGATTGAAATCGCCGCACGCGGAATGGTATCAACCGCACGGACAGCATGGACAAAGTGGTGGCGAAGCCGTCGAATTCACCTATCTAGGTACTGCGGGTTTTGTCATCAAAAGTGCTTCACGAACCTTAGTCCTTGACCCCTATGTTTCTCGTCCAAACATTCGCACAACGCTGACTAAAGACCTCATTCCCAACGCACCATTGATTAAACGTCTCATTCCTCATGCCGATGATGTGCTGGTCGGTCATGCGCATTACGATCATGTGCTCGATTCGCCAACGCTGTGCCAGCAAACAGGCGCGCGGTTAATTGGTTCTCGTGCAGTCATGATGGTTGGACGTGCGGCGGGTCTGCCTGAACATCAATTGGTCGAAACCAGCGGACATGAAGACATTGCCAGTGGTTCATGGACGATTCGCGGTCTACCGTCGATTCACGGCAAAGTCTTTGGACGGATTCCATTACCGGGCGACATTACTGAGCCGCCGCCTTGGCCACCCCGAATGCGCGATCTCAAACATGGATTAGTGCTGAACTGGGTGGTCAATACGGGCAATCTGCGAATCATGCACATTGATTCAGCAGACTTTATTCCAGAAGAATTAAAGGGCATTCAAGTCGATGTGCTTTGCTTGTGTGCAATCGGTCGTCAATATCGCACGAACTATGTCAAAGAAGTCGTCGCGCTGGTCAAACCACGTTGGATCATTCCTTGTCATTGGGACACGATGATGACACCGATTGAAGATGAACCTGATTTGATTCCGACGGTTGATTTACTCGGATTCATTGAAGAGATTCGAACGGAAGGAGTTGAACCATTACTGATGCCGATTTTGGGCAAGCAGACGTTTATATAAAATCAAAAGCAAATCTCACCCATCAGAAGCGCTGCTTCGCAAGACGAAGTGTCCCTTTTCAAAGGGAGGAGCTTTAACTCCCTCCTTAGCAAAAGGAGGGTTGGGGAGGATTTGCTTTTGACGTTAAAACTCAAAAACAATGAACTCTTCAACATGAAAGCTATCAAATGAAACTGATCGGACATCGTGGTGCGCGTGGTGAAGCCCCTGAAAACACATTAGGAGGCTTTCAACATATAATTGATTTAGGTCTCAAGTCTGTTGAATTTGACGTTCGCTTACTTGCTGACGGCAAACTCGCCGTTTTGCATGATGCATCATTACAGCGAACAGCAGGGAAACTTGATTTATTGTCAAATCTCCGTGAAAGTGAGCTAACCCATTTCGATAATCGTCAAGGCTGGGCGGATTGGAAACAATCAGAACCCATCCCGACTCTGCAACAAACACTCGATTTGCTCGTTCACTTTGAACATATTGAGGTTGAAGTCAAAGCGGTTGAGGATCAAGAGGCAGTGCTGAAAATAGCCGATCAATTACTCGTTGAACTCAATAATTGGTCAAACGTAGCCGCCGTCACCGTGACATCCTTTGATGTTCGCATATTGGCAGCGTTGCAGCAAAGTCGAGGTGAACACAGGCATCTGTTGAAAACAGGTCTATTGCTTGAGCCATTAACGGATTCAAATGACGTTTCAAAAAATCAAACTCCCGTACAACAAGCGATTGAACTCGGTTGCTCTCGCATTGGTTTATCCGATAAATTAGCGACTGAATCAAGTATTTTAGCGATTAAAAACGCAGGTTTAGCAATTAGTATTTGGACAGTCAACTCGCCAGAACGCGCAAAAGAGCTAGAAAAATGGCACGTCGATGGACTCATTACCGACCGCCCAACACTCA
>JACMMY010000138.1 GCA_014378805.1 Moraxellaceae bacterium | reverse complement strand
TGGATTTAAAAAATATGCTTCTAATTCCAGTGGCGATGGGTTAATGCGTGTAAACAAAATATGGATTCAGAAAATTGGATCACCAGATCACAATCTATTCAAGCTTCGTTTAAATCTTCGTTATGGCTGTACGATACTTAGACATTACATTGACGTAGAAAAAGGTGATTTACATAAAGCTTTAAATCTTTATAACGGTTCACCAGAAAATAATCCAGACTTTCCTAACCAAGTACTTAAGACTTGGAGAACTAAGTGGGATTACCAACCAAAAATGGTAAACTAGATGTGCTCCAACTTCCAACCCATTAAGAACCATCACTCCCCCTGGATTAACCAGCATTTCGAGTGTGCTCTCCCAAACGAACCATGGCGCCCAGAAGCATACCCCACATACCCAGCACCATTTATTTACTTGGATGACGGCAAACCTCACTGCGAACTATTTCAATTCGGACTGGTTCCATATTGGGCTCAGGACAAAAAGAAATTTGGTCTGAGAACCTACAATGCCAGATCGGAAACGGTTCACGAAAAACCAACTTATAGGTCAGCCTGGAAAGAACGTCGATTCGGCTTAGTATTGATGGAAAACTTCTATGAGCCAAATTGGGAAACAGGTAAGGCTGTCCGTTGGAGTATCAAGCGGAGTAATGATCAGCCACTTGCAGCGGCATGTATCTGGGAACGTTTTGTTGACAAAGAAACCGCTGAGATCATCAGTTCATTTTCCATGTTAACCATTAATGCTGATGGACATGACGTGATGAAGCATTTTCATAGGCCTGGGGATGAGAAGCGGTCCATCGTGGTGCTCAAGGATAACGAGTATTTGCCTTGGTTACAAGCTAACCATGAGGAGGCTATTGGGATGTTAACGTTAGCGCCATCTGGATTTCTTTTGAGTGAACCGGCTCCGAAAACATGAAACCAGAACGCGCTAAATATTTACTCGAATTAAGTGTTAGGCTTACGTTGGCAATCGAAGATATCTTGAAGGTAAAGAGGCACAACAGCAAGATCTTGACGATATGCATCCAACTCTTCATATAAAGCACAGTTAGGGGTTCGCGTCACGACATTGCAGATACTTTGTCTTCTTAGCTTTATTGTCAACTTATTGATACGTCGCCTTTAATAGTGCGGACTTTTTCTCACCCAAGAACAATTTCCAACAAGCCAAGGTTAGATTGACTAAGATTCTCTTACCAATACGATATTTGCTTCCTGAAATCTGGCGAAGGTCTCGCCATGTTCAAAACTCCAACCGTCTGGCATAGTGGACTTGTAATTGAATTTAGATTTGTGATCTAAACTTTGCTGCTCATCTTGGGTGATGTGCGCGACCTTCCAATGTTTCTGCAGCAGGGATGCGATCGCTTCATTGGTCAGGATGCCGGCCTTGATCAGTCTTTTACATTCGGTGATGAGTGTCGCACATGGCACCACATGCTCCGGATGCGTAAAAGTTCCCTCGGTGACCTTATCAGATTGACCGGCATAGACGAATTTGATTTCAGGGTGCAGCATATGGGAGAAAATCCTAGTGTGGAAACCAGCCTCTTCTTTATCGTGCGCGATCAATGTCCTGAAATGCTCGACTAAAAGCAAGCATGTTGCATATACTACGTCATTAGTGGGGGTCTTTGGTGAGGATCCAGCGGTCATTTTGTGTTCTTTGTTAAAGTTTATTTAAGCTTTTGTTTATAGATATGTATTATGTAATGGAATGACTATGAAATCGACCACCATTTCGGTAGCAATTTTTTAATTTTTGATTCGATATAACGATTATCCATTAGGTGAATAACACCGACATCCTCAGTTGTTCGGATGACTCTTCCCGCTGCCTGTACAACCTTCTGCAATCCAGGGTAAAGGTATGTATATTCATAACCTAAGCCGAATATTTCTTCCATCCTTATGCGCATTTGTTCATTGACCTCATTCACTTGAGGTAAGCCAAGTGTCGCTATAAATGCACCAATGAGCCTATCTCCAGGCAAATCTATTGCTTCACCAAAGGCGCCTCCTAAGACCGCAAATGCAATACCTTGAGACGATAAGGTAAAATCATTGATGAACTCCTGTCTGTCATTCTCAGACATTACCCTTAGTTGCGAGCGTATTGGAATATTTGGATACAAATCAATGAAGAGTGAATTTACTTCCTTTAAATAATCAAAACTACTCAAAAAAAGAATGTAATTACCAGGCTTTTCTAAATACTGTTTCCCAATCAACTCTACCATGGGTTGAAGTGAATCAGTACGTTGATTAAATCGTGTCGAAATATGTTTAGCAACACTGACAGTCAATTGCTTGGAATCAAATGGAGAGTCCACATCTAGAAACGGAGTTCGCTCAGGTAATCCTAGCATGTCATTGTAAAATGTTGGCGGACTCAAAGTTGCCGAAAATAGCGTACTAGAACTTGCTGCTGAGAAACGTTTATTCAAAAACATTGCAGGTATCACATTTCTTATACTCAATACTGTTTCTTGCTGGAATAGGCCAACCGTTTTACTGCTTTTTGTAATGTCAAAAAGTGAATGAGCTCCGAATGACTCAGCCAGTGTCGAGAATTGTAAGGCTTCAAAATAAAAGTTGAGCAAACTAGGTTCATTATGAGTAGGATGCTCTGCAAGATAATCAGTGATTTTTGTCAGTGCACGTTGTAGTAGCAGTTCGAATTCTTCTGGGATTTGAGAGTAAACCTCGTACAGTTGTTCCTGATTTCGATTAATTGAAACCCAGCAAGTGCTCAGTTTATCTAAAACACCTTTTAATGATTTCGGAGCCTTGGCTTGCATTTCATTAAAGTAACCATAACTGAGCTCAGCGCTATACATCTTTCGCGCTCTTTCGATCATATTATGCGCTTCGTCTACTAGAACACTCACCTTCCAATCATTGAGTACGGTACCGGCATACAACATGGCATACAAATCAAAATAATAGTTATAGTCACCGACTATTACATCGCTCCAATTAGCGAGATCTTGGGCTAAATAATAGGGACATACTTGATGTTTGATAGCGACGGTTTTAATAGTCACTTTGTCCATGATGTTTTGGTTAATAGCATCTAAACGTGCAGCCGGTAAGCGATCATAAAATCCATTAGCCAATGGGCATGATTCCCCATGACATGACTTATCTGGGTGCTCGCAAGTTTTTGCTCGGGATGTTAACTCAAGCGTTCTGATATGGAGATTTGAATTATGCTTCTGGATTGTCCGTATTGCATTTAAGCCAAGCTCACGGCCAGATGATTTAGCCGTGAGAAAAAATATCTTATCCAGTTTAGCTTCCGGCATTGCCTTCAATAAGGGAAAAACTGTTCCCAATGTTTTACCAATACCAGTAGTGGCTTGAACCATCAAACATCGTTCTAACTTAGCGGCTTTATAGACGGATTCGGCTAGTTTTCTTTGTCCATTTCTAAAGTCTGGATGCGGAAAATTCAGATCTGTTAATTGAATATTTCTTGATGCCCTATGTGCCAATTCCTGTTCTGCCCAGGATTGGAGCAATTCACAATGGTGTTCAAAGAAACTCTTTAATTCATTTGTTGAAAACTCTTCAATGAATGGTGTTTCATCTTTTGAGGTGACGTTGTAATAGATCAATGCGATTTTAATGTTTGCGAGTTCTCGTTCTTCACACATTAAATAACCATATATCTTGGCTTGTGCCCAGTGAAGCTGTCTATGATTATCGGGCATTCG
>JACMMY010000137.1 GCA_014378805.1 Moraxellaceae bacterium | reverse complement strand
TGGCCAAAGCGATCTTTGGGCTCGTTGTTTAATCTGTTCAGAAGTTTAGTCAACCCGTGCAGCGAATCGATTTGGATGCCATTAAAAAGGAAGTCCCATCCTGCATCTGGTTGATCATTTCTTTTCTTAAAGTAATGATGACCTTGATCGTCTGCCTTCTCCTCTTTATCGGTAGCGAAAAAATCAACAAGATTTGTCAAGCCATCGTTTGACAAATGGAATTCGGAAGCAGTAATTCGAAGATCGTCAACGTATTTTTGATGAGCGCCTTCAACTTCCAATATCTTCACAGCGTCATTTAAGATTGCTTGCTTTCCAGCTTTGGTCGGCTCGCGTTCAATACATACTAAAGCCAGGTCTCCATACAAACGCTCACTAAAAAAATGGGTTAATGACCAAGCACACAAAGGAGAAATCAAATTATTTTGTACAAGGTGTTTTATAATCGCAAGGACTTGGTATTGATATCTTCCGACAATTCTATCACGCCACCGGCTGATGGCGGCAAGCGCTGTTGCAGGGGACATTTTGGCATCAACCCTCGCTGCATTACTCCTGTCCCAATGCTTTTCTCGTGAAACAAAATTCCCAACCAGTTCAGCGCATCGGATAAACCGGTAGGCAAATTCATCGCTGATATCTGGCAATTCTGCTGCACGTTCAGCAAGAGATTCTAATGCTTCCCAACGCTTTACTAATTCCTCTCCAAACTTTGAAACGATTTCCACCGCTTGATCAAAATATTCACTGGCATCAGCTACAGAATTTATCGTCACCGCCCGTGAAAGCATAATGAACTTTTCAGCCATTTCATCAGGCCCTTCTTCTTTGAGTGATTTGATCAGTTCGTAGGTCGTTTGCTCCAGGATATCGCAGATTTCTGTGAGGTGTTCAGAACGATAAGCTGCATGTAAAAGCCGAAGTCTGATTGAAGCATTAAAAATGTTTTGAGTGGACACAAGATACTGGTAACATTCAATAACAACCGTCGAGTCGCCAAGTATGAGTATGGAAGAAACCAGTTCCGCAATCTCTTTTGGCAAAGGATCATAATTACTATACCGGTTAGTTCTTGCTTGTTGCGAAATGATTATGGTGGATTGAAACTGGGTCTGAAATACACCGGCAGTCCCTCGCAGGATACTTGCACGCAATAGAAACCAGGGCAATAACCCGTTGATGCATTCTTTATACTCTTTTAAGTCAGTACTAAAATCGTGTTTATTCTTTTTGGCTAATACTTCTGTAGGCACAAGGTCTTCAATTTCAATTTCACTTTTATCCGTCAATATCAATCTGATTGCAAGTGCCCTTAAGAAGACAAATCTGTCTTTTGATGAGTGATTCGACACCACCATCCTGTTCGCTTTTGCTGAAACATAATAATCAAGGGTGGAATTAATTTTATTAGAACTGAGTTTATAATGGAAACAGGTTTCAATAAAACTTACAATATTTGCAATTTTCTGGTCATCGTAAAAATCGTCCTTCTGTTTAGCTATTTGGGTTTTTGCATTGCCGAGTTTTGCGAGGCATTTTTCTGCAATTGGCATTTTTAAAAACTTTCCAACCTGAAGAAGTTCGTGCGCAATAGCGACTA
>JACMMY010000136.1 GCA_014378805.1 Moraxellaceae bacterium | reverse complement strand
TGATCGTTCACGACAGAACCCGGCTTATAGGCCCACTTTGCACCAAATTTATTGACGATTAATGATTGGTTTTTCAAATTGTTTATCGTTGTGTGATTGGTTTTGTTTAAGTTTTAAACGCTTGTGCGTTGTTGCTCAAAATATTGAACAGCTTGCTGATGTTTTAGGCGTTTTGACTTGACGAACCCGTGTGTGATCGGCATAATGCCGTCCTCCGAAAGCACTGATGTATCAGTTCTTGGCTATGTAGCTCAGTTGGTTAGAGCACCGCACTCATAATGCGGGGGTCGCAAGTTCGAGTCTCGCCATAGCCACCATTATACGTTTCACGCTAGTTCATTCTAGACCTCAAAGCCCTTTAGCTACTAGCTTTAGGGCTTTTTTGTTGTTCATGCCAGTTCATAGTAAGTCATTGCAAACCGCGTATATTTGTTGGTATATCTGTTGGTACATAAATACCAACATGAAATATACCAACACGAGGGCTACGCAATGCTCACCGACTCACAGATCAAGAAACTTAAAAATCCACCAGCAGAACAGAAAGCCCCCGACAAGTACAGCGATGGTGGCGGTCTACAGCTTCATTTGTTCGGTAATGGCGGCAAGTATTGGCGAATGGCTTATCGTTATAATGGTAAACAGAAAACTTTTAGTGTTGGTACATATCCCGATGTGACATTAGCAGAAGCTAGAGTCATACGTGATGATGCAAAGAAACTCATTAAACAAGGCATAGACCCCAGTCAAGCCAAAAAAGAATCTAAAGTTGTTGAAAGTGGCGCACTCACTTTTGAATCTATCGCTAATCAGTGGATGGGGGACAGAGAGGACGCACTATCAGAATCAGGACATAAGAAAAACAGATCACAATTGAATCATGATATTTTTCCAGTATTAGGCAAGATGTCGATTGAAACGATTAAAGCTCCTCACTTGCTGGCAATGGCTCAAAAAATCGAGGCGCGTGGTGCTGGTGAAATGGCGCGGCGTGCATTGCGTTTGGCTGGTTCGGTTATGCGCCATGCAAAGAGGCAAGGGCTTATTGAAAATGATCCGACTACAGGCGTGTCCGAAGCTCTCAAGCCGCGCAAAGTTCAGCACATGGCACGAATACCAGAAAGCCAATTGCCTAAGCTATTGCAGGATATTGACGGTTACACAGGTGAAGTCATCACAACAATCGGATTAAAGCTCATTGCCTTAACTTTTGTTCGTACTAAAGAACTCCGCTACATGGAGTGGACAGAATTAGACTTTGACAAAAAAGAGTGGCGTATATCAGCGGATAAAATGAAGATGGGTAAAGTTCATATTGTGCCTTTGTCCGATCAAGCCATTGCGCTATTTAAGGAGCTGCAACAGTTCACAGGGCATAGACAATACGGTTTTTATAGTACGCGCTCACAAAAGCCAATCAGTGAAAATACAATATTGGGTGCATTGTGGCGTATGGGCTACAAAGGACATATGACAGGGCATGGCTTCCGTGGTCTTGCGTCTACGATCCTGCACGAACGCAACTACAAACATGCAGCAATCGAGATCCAATTAGCGCACAGTGACAAGGACGAAGTTTCAGCGTCATATAACTATGCAGATGACTTGCCGTATCGTCGTAAGATGATGCAGGAATGGGCGGATTATTTGGATGAGTTACGCGGCGGTCAGGTTGTGCCGTTTCCGAAATTGGCAGGCTAGGCGCACCGCCAGCATGAAACTAGAACCGCCGTTATTGGCGGTTTTCTATTTTTTACTTTTTTTCTTCTTTTTATTTTTCTTTTCATCATCCTCAATTAATTGCTCAAGTTGCAACTCATTCCAATACTTACGATTGTTCTTCTTGGTCTCATCATCAGCTTTACTTTTATCTTTAGCCATTTTCAACTCCTTTGAAGTTCATATGATGTGTTTCAGATCATAGCAATTTATACATGACAAGAAGGTTAAACACAAGTTCACGCCAATTCATCCCCACACATAGCCGCTCAAATATCATGCTAGAATCAAAGGGCTAGGTCTACCTCGACGGAGGGAAAAGCATTTACTCACTTGCCTGTCCTAGCGTCTTTAGTGAGTCGTGCAGGAGTGCAGGAGTGCAGCTTGTGACATATGAAAACGAATATTTGTTACCGCCTTTTATTCCGTTAAGTGATGCCTGTAATGAAATTAGAACGGTACTAAAAGCCCCTAATTTTTCTGTAGATTTATTGATTTTGTTAATGATGGAGCATTTTTTTGAGGCTTATTTTTTTTTGTTTCGGGTTGGGAGTTTTCTGCCAATGTTCGCTTCAATGATAATTCCGATCGAAAAAAAACGACCTCAAACGAGGAGGTGCGGCAATTCGACGAAGAATTTTCTAGCAAAAATAGAGAGACTTTGGAGATTTTGAAATTTTTTGCTGAAGATCTTGTGAACCAGATTTCAGTGGAGGGCATGTTTCTACCGTAAGGGTGATTGGCAGGAAAGCATTAAGCGTGTGATGCACTTGTCGAATGAGCAAGTAGAACGACTTGAACGAGAGTTGATCGAGGACGGTTTACTGAGTTATGCGTGTGGACGAATTTATTTAACGCTTGGCAATGGGTCAAAAACTGCAACCACTCACAGCGAAAACCCCGACTTTATCCTAGACGACGATACAGGGCGCACATTCACCAATTGGCTTTATTCATAGGACATAGATCATGGCGACGAAGAAATCAGAGGCAAACATAACCGTAGATTCTAAAATGACCGATGCAGAAGTAAAAAAAGAAGGTAGCACGTTATATGCTATCGCCAGAGGTCGGTAGTGCGGCGGTTATTGAATCGTTCAGTAAAAACTACACAGGCGATCAAGTCAGCTTTACAGATATGATTGAAGTGATAAAAGATTCAACAAAGAAGCTCACACAAGACAACTCAATGCAATATGTTGAACGGTTGCTATTGAGCCAGTCGATTTTACTTAATGGCATGTTTGTCAGTTTAGCGCGTAAGGTGGCGGTTCAAGATGGATTGAAGCAATACGAAACACACATGCGCCTTGCCCTTAAAGCTCAAAGCCAATGCCGCGCAACCTTAGAAACTTTATCCGCTGTTAAAAATCCACATCTGTATGCTAACACCGCCAACATTGCCCACAACCAACAGATCAACAACGGCGTACCGCCAGCACAACCCCAGCAACCAATCAAAAAAGCACTGACACACGAACAGGGCGAACCATTACCCAATCAGATCAAAGAAAAACAGGAGGCGATATCATGAGCGGATGGACGGAAGAAAAGCGCCAGCGAGAACGTGACCGCATAAACCAGACCAAGCCGTGGTTACCGTCCACAGGTGCAAGAACACCACACGGCAAGGCGATTAGTTCGCAAAACGCATATAAAGGCGGATTACATGCACAACTTGCAACCTTGAACATGCAAGTTAAGTCTATGTTAAGAGAGCAAAAAGAGGCGTTACGGCGGATAGGGTAATGGTTTACAAACCTAGTTCGTTTGGATTGAAAAATATTTTCTCGTGTGCGCGCGTAATTCAGACGTCAACAGTACAGCGCAAATACATATTCCAACTGACCACCACCGCTCCTTTCAATTGACCAGCCAAATCATCGAACTGCCCAATATATTCGCCTTTTTACACGGAAAAGGTAAGCAAGCGATCATATTCTTTCTTAACGACGGCATAACACTCACAAGAGCGCTGCTCTAATTTAAGTCTGTTGAGGATTATGATACGACCACGCGCATAACTGATCAGGCCAGCCTTCTGTAGCTTACACGCTTCCTCAGTGACCCCTTCTCGGCGAACACCAAGCATATTAGCAATCTGTTCTTGCGTCATCACCAACACATTCCCATGTAGACGATCTAAACTGAGTAATAACCAGCGGCATAATTGCTGTTCAATGGAATGATATCGGTTGCACACCGCTGTTTGTGAGATTTGAGCAATCAAGGCTTGTGTATAGCGCAGTAATAAGTTCAGTAAAGGATCACAGCTACTAAATCCACCTTGTAAGAATTGTGCATTAAGTCGGAATGCTTCACCAGCGCTATAGACCACAGCACTAATGGTTGTGGAATCGCCAGCCATAAACAAAGAAATGCCAACAAGGCCTTCATTACCAACCACCGCCACCTCAGCAGATGAGCCATTTTCCATGATGTAAAGTAGAGAGACGATTGCAGTTGTTAGAAAATACACATAACTCAACGTGGTTCCTGACTCGCTGAGCACCTTACCGAGTGGCAAAACGACCCATTCAAGCTGCGGTTTCAATATTTTCCATTCGGTTTCAGTTAATGCTGCAAGCAGTTTATTCTGCATTGGGTCTGGTAATTTATTCATGATAAGGCACCATGGCATTTCTCTCTCTTAAAATTTGTATATACGACCATTGCTCATTGACTCAAGCTTTAATTGTTATTTTTGCGCTCTTTAGGGCTTCCCGAAAAACCTCTATTTCACAAAACACCTCATGACACTTTACTCAGACTTGGTACACAGCAAAATAACCTATATTAGAATTAACCCCATGCACTCAAATTGCAAGCCCTTTTATCGTATTTTGAAACTACCCCATGCACTCAAAATTGCAAGCCTATACGTTAATTTGCGATTAACCCCATGCACGAATCTGTCAAGTCGAAAAAATAGCAAATAATCGTCACGTTTTATTGATGTGGTGATTGAGTGGATATGATCGAGAAAGTGGCATTTTGAGGCGAAAAGGGGAGGCACTTTATCAATCTGTTGGTATATTTATTTTCTATAATTTATAGAAGTAGAATTTTCAGTGCTTACAGCGTAAAGTTTGTACTCCGCCATACCATTACACGTTTCACGCTAGTTCATTCTAGACCTCAAAGCCCTTTACCTAGTTGGTTTAGGGCTTTTTTGTTGTTGATACACTAACTCATTGCAAACCGCGTATATTTGGTGGTAGTTTAAATACCACCACCATGCGAGGGCATAAGCAATGCTCGCAGATTCTCAAGTTAAGAAGATCAAGCCACCAGTAGGCAAAACAGCCCCAGATAAATACAGTGACGGCAATAAACTACATCTGCATGTTTATGCGTCTGGCGGTAAACGCTAAGAAGCATTACAACGGATAGGGTAATGGTTTACAAACTTAGTTGGTTTAGATAGAAAAATATTTTTTCCGCGTGCGCGTATTTCATTCGAAACCCATAGCTGTTTTATGCGCTCTTGAGCGCCTTATCGCACAGATCAAACCAATTTATAGACATATAGTGAAATCGCAATATGATCGGGCGGGTGTTTGGTCATTGTAAGTTTTCTTTTAGTTCTCCAACATATGGAAATTAATCATGTCAAATATCAATGAAGCGAGTACTCTACACAAACAAGCAGCCAGTGATCACGAAGCTGCCGCGATGCATCACCACAAAGCAGCTGAATGCTACGATCAAAATCAGATCAGTGATGCCAAGACCAGTTCAAAGAATGCTATGGATTGCTGTAATACTGCACAAAAGAATACAAAATCCGCATGTGACTGTTCTGCGAAGTAACCTGTTTGGATGGCCGCTGTTATCGTACTCAAGCTCTAAATTATGTAAGTTAATAAGGAAAGGAAATCATGTCTGATCAGTTAATTCGTTTGACTTATGCCAGTAGAGCAAACTTTAAACTATTTGGTGGAGCTGGAGTGTATGGTATTGACAAAAACGTTGCTCAAATTTTAAGTATCGCTCGAATAAACAACAAGAAAAATAATTTAGTGGGGGCGCTCTATTATGGTAATGGTTGTTTTTTTCAGTGTTTAGAGGGGAAAAAGCAAGATATTGACGCACTATATGCCAAATTAGAAAAAGATTTGCGGCACACAGAGCTTAAAGTGTTGTCGGTTGAGCAGATTGAACATTTTAGTTTTTTATCATGGGAAATGAAGTATGCACTCGTTGACAAAGAAGTTCGTTCATTTTTAAGAGATCATAATATTGCTAAATTTGACCCTTATCGCTTTACGCCAGAAATGACAGCTGAATTAATTGCAGTGCTCATGAAGGCGGATGAAGGTATTGCAGATGATCAACTTGAGGAGTTAGGTGCTGGTGAAATATTAAGCGTGAGTAGCCGTGTTAGTATGACCATGTTTTGGCTGGCTATTGTCGTGAGCATTCTGACTACAGCACTAATTACTCGTTGGGTGGTAAGTTCTTAAAATGGATTGAGAGTTTAGCAATTGGTTACTTCGTTACCACACATCAAGTGGGTCAATCTCAGCCAAGGCAAACGTGTCGTATCACATTCAAAATGTTAATGCTTAGTGGTTTACAATCCTAGTTCGTTTTAATTAAAAATTATTTTCTCGTATGCGAGGGTTGCATTACCACCATTACACGTTTCACGCTAGTTCATTCTAGACCTCAAAGCCCTTTACCTAGTTGGTTTAGGGCTTTTTTGTTGTTGATACACTAACTCATTGCAAACCGCGTATATCTGTTGGTACATAAATACCATCATGAAATATATCAACACGAGTGCATACGCAATGCTCACAGATTCTCAAATCAAGAAGATCGAGCCACCTGTAGGCAAAACAGCCTTAGACAATTACAGTGATGGTAATAACCTATATCGGCGATAGTACGTCATACACTAAAATGTTGATTATGGGATTTTGTTTGATAGTGATTGGATGTTCAGGTTTTGGAATCTTTACTGGTCTGGTTTCCATAATTATTTACCCTTCTTATAAATTTGAAGTTGATTAGAGAGAGACGGCGAGGCTGTAGACGGCAAATTGCGGGGCAGCACTAACCCATTCACGTTTGACCGCCCAACCTGCTTGTGCAGCGAGATTCATAAATGATTCACTGGTGAACTTGTGTGAGTTTTCAGTATGTAGTCGTTCACCCGCTTTGAATGCAAAGCTTTGCCCAGCAGCTTGAACGATCTGGTCACTACGGCTGATCAAGTACATTTCAATGCGCGCGTGTTCGCTGTTCCATTCGGCTTGATGGTCGAAACTTTCTAAATCAAAGTCTCCATCCAGTTCACGATTGATGCGGATCAGCAGATTCTTGTTAAATTGAGCGGTCACATCAGCAGCATCGTTATAGGCAGCCAATAGGGTTGCTTCGTCCTTGACCATGTCGGCACCGACAATCAGCAATGCTTCGTCGCCCAGCAACTGTCGCACAGAACATAAAAATTGTATGGCTTCAGTCTTGGTGAAGTTACCGATGGTGGAACCCGGAAAGAAGCCGATCTTACGCTGACGCTGTGCAATGGCAGGTAATTCGATGGCATTGGTAAAGTCGTGCGTGAGGGGCTCAACCAATAATTTTGGATAATCTTTCTTCATGCTCGCCGTAGCTTTATTTAAAGCATCCACACTGATATCGATAGGAATATAAACCGAAATATGTGGCGCAGCGTCGAGGATAAGTCGCGTTTTGTCACTGGCACCACTACCAAATTCGACTAATACTGCATCCACGGGGATGTCGCAGGCAATCTCAGCAGCAATCTGGCTTAGCAATGCTGTTTCGGTACGTGTGGGATAGTATTCATCCAGTAGGCAAATTTCTTCAAAAAGGTCAGAGCCTGCTTCATCATAAAAATATTTGGGTGAGAGTGATTTCTTATCCGCGGATAGGCCTGCAATCACATCAATTGCGAATTCCGAGGAAGTGAAATCAGTGGCATTTGGAAAAGATAAGAGCGATTCTTCCATTGTGAGATCCCGTGCCAATCGCAGCCCAGAAAACATCCAACGCTGCTCGGGCCGAAAAAAGTTGCGATAGGTAGGGCGGGTATGACCACCTGGCGTGACGCTGGCACCGCCACGTAATACCATCTGACCACTCATAAACTTGCCATTATATTCCCCGACCGCGCTCGGTGCAGTGCGATAGCCTGAATAGGGGCTATATGCACTTTGAGTCCATTGCCATACCACATTATCCACTTGCTCAAGCTCATCAGCCTGTGCCGCGGTTTCCCATTCGACTTCAGTCGGCAGACGGGCGTCTGCCCAATGGGCAAACGCATCTGCTTCGTAATAGCTAATGTGCGTCACGGGTGCATCTACATCTATGGGTTCGAGACCACGCAGTGTCATTTGCTGCCATTCTTGTTTTTCATCATTGCCTAGTTCCCAATACATGGGTGCTTTCCAGCCTTCAGTACAAATCTTCGTCCAGCCATCTGAAAGCCAAAACTCTGGTAGCCTGTATCCGCCATCCACCATAAACGCCAACCATTCGCCATTGGTGACGAGACGCTTGCTGATCGAGAAAGGATGCACCCAAACTGAGTGGCGCGGCAGTTCATTGTCGAAAGTAAAGGCGCTACCATCACCGCCAATCTTGACGAGCCCCCCTTCAAAGCGCTGGAAACCGTCAGTATTGCTCTTAGCAACCGTCGGCCATTTCACATCATAAGCAGGCTTGAGTGGGGATTGTGCGAACAAGTGCAGGATGTCCATCAGCATTAATTCCTGATGCTGTTCTTCATGCGCCAGTCCAAGAAAAATTAAATTTTCAACGCCATTCAGTACGACGGATTGCATCAAAGTTTCTATGTGCTCATCCACGTAGTGCCGGTAACGCATGATATCTTCGAGGGGTGGGCGACTTAATAAGCCACGCTGCGCCCGTGGTTGGCGCGGCCCAAGAGTCTCGTAATAAGAGTTAAATAGGTATCCATAATCGGGGTTGAAGACTTTATAGTTGGGTAAATGTTCTGCTAGCAAGAACGTTTCAAAGAACCAAGTCGTGTGTGCCAGATGCCATTTGATTGGACTTGCATCAGGCATTGACTGAACCACCATATCTTCAGCACTGAGTGTCATCACTAGCGCCTCCGTGCGAGTCCGGAGGCGCGTGTAATTGCCAAATAATGAAGTCAGTTCTACAGAGCTTGGACTAGTTCCTGCTATAGCCTGAGTTGTTTTGAGTGCCATATTATTCTGTACAAAGGTTGCGTTCATATTTAACCTTTACTTCATTGTTTGATGGAAATTAAGACGGTACGCCTTAAAGGTTGGACCGTCAAATACATGGCAGAGTTATAATTGCTAATACTTTGATGAATGATACGCGCCATTTGAACGGTTCGGCGTTCATTAATAAGAGAATATAGCTAACGTTAAATGGAAGATAAAAGAAACGGTTGCGTATATGGTATTGCCAAACGCCTAAAGTTTGTACTCCGCCATGCTTATACGTTTCACGCTCGTTTATTCTAGACCTCAAAGCCCTTTACCTATTTGGTTTAGGGCTTTTTTGTTGTTCATCCCAGTTCACATAAAGTTATTGAAAACCGAGTATTTGTTGGTATTTCTGTTGGTAGTTTTATACCAACATCAAAATACCACCACCATACGAGGGCATACGCAATGCTCACAGATTCTCAAGTTAAGAAGATCAAGCCACCTGTAGGCAATGCAGCCCCATACAAGTACAGCGACGGCAACAAACTATACGATGCGACTATTTAAGCCTTGAGCGTCGCCATGTCGATGACGAAACGGTATTTAACGTCACTTTTTATAGTTCGCTCATAGGCTTGATTGATCTCTTGAATCGCGATGGTCTCAATGTCACAAACGATGTTGTGTTCACCGCAGAAGTCGAGCATTTCTTGGGTTTCAGGAATGCCGCCGATTAAAGAGCCTGCCATAGAGCGGCGACGGAAGATGAAGTTGATACCATTGGTTTTGGTTAAGGGCTCAATCGAACCTACGATGACCATCGTAGCATCACGTTTAAGCAAAAGCATATAAGGATCAACATCGTGGCCTACTGGAATGGTGTTAAGTAGGAAGTCGAAGCTGTTTTGTTCTGCTTTCATCGCAGCGGCATCAGTTGACAGTAAAACTTCGTTTGCACCCAGCTTCTTCGCATCTTCACCTTTACTTGGAGAAGTCGTGATCATGACGACTGTTGCACCCATTGCATGAGCAAACTTAACGCCCATATGCCCCAGACCGCCCAAACCAATGATTCCAACCTTTTGTCCTGGGCCGACCTTCCAATGCTTTAGCGGTGAATAGGTTGTGATTCCAGCACAGAGCAGCGGTGAGGTTGCTGCGGAATCAAGATTTTCTGGTATACGCAAAACAAATCGCTCATCAACCGTAATTTTGTCCGAATAGCCACCAAAGGTAAACGGATGAGCCGTCCCACCGATTTTATCTTTGCCGCCATAGGTTCCAGTAAAGCCGTTGTTGCAATATTGCTCTAGCCCTTCATCGCAAGAGGCGCAATGACGACAGCTATCAACCATACAGCCGACGCCAACAAGGTCACCCACTTTGAATTTACTGACCGCTTCACCAATCGATTGAACACGCCCAACAATTTCGTGACCCGGAACAAGTGGATAAGAACTCCCGCCCCATTCATTACGTGCGGAATGGATGTCGGAATGACAGACACCACAATACAAAATATCGATCACCACATCTTGCTGACGTGGATCTCGGCGTTCAAATGTAAAAGGAACAAGGTCCTTTTTAGGGTCATGGGTCGCATAACCGATTGCTTTGATAGTCATTGTTCTCTCCGATGATTGAAGTAAAACGTTTCTTAATCTGAGCGACTG
>JACMMY010000135.1 GCA_014378805.1 Moraxellaceae bacterium | reverse complement strand
TCATATCGCGGTCCATTGTTGCGTGTCGTTATAAAAAGTATCGTTTTTTAAATTTATTTGAATAAGTCGTTCTTTTTGCATCCTATCCCCGCACCATTTCACCTTCTAGTGGTGTCGCAAATACATGTGCCGCTAATTTGGCTCGGCTTAAGGCATTGGCAAGATCCAAGAGTGGTTGATTCATGGCTTCATCGGTGAGTTGGAAGGTACGGTGATGGATCGCGAGAGATTGTTTCGCCTGTAAATCCTGATGGGCTTGCACCGCATCGGTCGGATTCATGTGCATGGCGTGCATCACAGCGCGTGGTTCATATGCGCCGATTGGTAATAATGCTAAGCGCGGCGCACCGAGTCGTTCGCGCACTTCTGTGAAATGCTGTGCATAACCCGTATCACCAGCAAAGAATAGATGATCGGTCGGTGTGGTGATGGATAACCCGCCCCACAAAGCCATATTACCGTCTTTGATACCGCGTCCTGAAAAGTGCTGTGCAGGGGTAAAGACGATTTGGAGACGATCATCTTTATAAAACGCAATCGATTCCCACCAGTCCAGCTCAATGACACGCATATGCGTTGGGAGGTACTGGCTATTGGCGAGTCCTGCATAAATCGGCATCCGATCACGCCGATAAAGCCAATCGAGAGACACTTGATCCATGTGATCGTAATGATTATGGCTCAGTAACACCGCATCAATCGTGGGTAAATTTTCTAAGGCAATGCCTGCTGCACGGACGCGACGTGGTCCTGCAAATGATGCTGGGCTGACGCGCATGCCCCAAACGGGGTCAGTTAAAAAATTATAGGGCCCGATTTGAATAAGAACCGTCGCATGACCAACAAACCACATTTTCCAATCGGTGAGCGGCGCATTCGGACGCAGTGTCGGAAGCGTTGTAACAGGAATATTATCTTCCCAAGTGGGCCACTGGGCTTTTTTACGATTGAGTAACCACTGGGCTACATTCATCCCTCGTTTCGGAATCGTCCATGGATGACGAAAATGAGTTCTGGTTGCATGAGCAACGTCTGGACGTTCATAAACTGGGGTAAAAAGGACGTGACTGAAATCGATTGGCGTGGCTAATGCAGTTGTTTTGGCGATACTGTCCTTTGTCGATTGTTTGTCGATAGGGAAGTTAGCCGTCAGAGACTTTAGCATGAATATTATTGCTCAATAAAAAATATAGGAAATAAGTAGACGCGAAACAAAAAATCTTAAATTTGGAATATCTATCCAAAAGATAGCTTAATTTATCATCATATTTAACGAAAAATTGCCTGACAATCCAGACATCATCGTGCTGGAACATGGTGTGATTGGTTGGTTTCTTGTGTTTACCCATCTGCAATATTTGGTGGTGGCTTAAACATTTTAAAGAGTAATTGTTTTTTGCATATATATGCATGAATGTACTTGCAAATATAGCTTATTTCACTATACTAGCTCGCTCAATGGTAGCCCTGCTGGTTACTTCGCAACGTCACTTTGTAAACCCCGCCAGGACCGGAAGGTAGCAACGGTAGCAATTATGACGTGTGCCGAAGCATTGCTAGTAGGGTTGCCACCAGATTATTGTAGTTTGTTTTTATCACTAGATAGTATTTATAAAAATATAACAGCGATGTTTATCATCGAAACTTTTCGAATTAAACCTTCTTTATACCCATACTTTTAATATAAGCCTATTTCTCAATATTTCTATTGGTGATTTTACACACCTAGCGCATTTCAACAATACGCTAGGCGAAGATCGATTTCGATTATTGGGATGGTGTACTTGCTTTGATGGGTTTGACTGATGGACTTTCTGCATCACCATCCGCTTTCGGCTTTTCTTTGCCAACGACGACGACGAGCATTTTGTCAGGATTGACATAACGCGCAAAGGCTTGATGCGCTGCTTCTGGTGTGACAGCTTCAATTTGTTTAGGGTAGTCAGCCATATAGCTGTTTGCTAAACCATAAAATCCCATCGCAGCAAGTGTCGAAGCAATGTTTGAATTACTGCTCAATGACAATGGATAACTGTTTAATATCCCTGTTTTTGCTTCATTCAACACATCGAGTGTTACGCCTTTTTCTACATAGTCACGCAATGCTTGTTTTGCCACGCGCAGGCTTTCATTCATTTGATCGGTACGTGTGGAGTAGTTAATGATGAAAGGGCCGTTGCTGTACATCGCGCTGAAACTGCTATAAGCACCGTAGGTCAGTCCGCGTTTTTCGCGTAGTTCTTTCATTAAGATCGCACTAAAGTCACCGCCGCCAAAAACTTCATTGCCCAGCGTTAATGCTGGTAAATCTGGGTTGTCACGAGTAATGCCGATTTCGCCCATCAGGATGTGCGTTTGTGTCGAATCAAATGGCGCATACACCGTGCGAGCGACTGTCGCATTAGGTTTTGGTAAAGCTCTAGCATGTTGTCCTTGCGGTAAACTTTGAGTAATACGCTCTGCCAAAGCTTTTGCTTGTTCAAGACTCATTTGCCCGACCATGGCGATGCTTAAGTTTTGCGCAACCAAGTATGTATCTTTAAATTGTCGAATATCAGCAGGTTTGATCAGCTCAATGCTGGTAAGTGTCCCAGTTGATGGTTGTGCATATGGATGCTTGTCATAAAGCTCTTTCCAGAATCGAATGTTAGCAGTGGTTGCTGGGGAGTCTTTTTGCTGAGCCAATCCGATACGATTTTGTTGCATGACGCGGTCATAGCTGGTCTTTGGCACTTGCGCGTCTTTTAAAATCGACAGTAGTTGATCGATAGCAGGATTTAAGAGATTGCGATCCGATAATGTCCGTAAGTTGACCGTAAACATATCCCGATAAGCGGCTGCTCCAAACTGCGCACCCAGCCGTTCAAAGTTCGCTGAGATTTGATCAGTGGTTTGGGTAGAGGTACCTTCGTCGAGTAATTGTGCTGTCAGAGAAGCAAGACCATATTGACCTGCTTTGTGTTCTGTGTCACGCGCTGAACCTGCATCAAACACCAGTTTGACATCCACAATCGGAAGTTCAGGTGCTTCGACAAACAGCACGCGAGTACCGCTTTGCGTTTTAAATTCTTGCACGTTTGGTGTTTTGAGCTGACTGTTGTTCTCAAACGTTTTTAAGCTAGTAAGGCTTTTGAGTGAATTGATTTCAGCCGAAGGTGGCGTCGTGCTGGGGTGAGATTCAGCATGGGCGAGTGTAGTTACACCTATACTGATTGTAAGAATGGAGCGCATTAAGGTATTCAAATTTGATTTCATGATTGTGCTCCCACTTTCGAACTATTTTTCTTTTTTGGCAGTGGCTTGGTCTGTGATTGAGCGGGTTGTTCGTTGGTTCTGCGATCAATTTTTGTATGGTCAGTCGCTTGTTCTAGTGGACGCAAATACAGTGTCGATAAGCTATCCAATGTTAAATAGCGTTTTGCAGCATCTTGTACTGTTTGCACAGAGAGCGAATTGAGCTTTTCAGGGAGTTCATCCGCAAGTTTATAACTGAGATCAGACACTTCGAGCGCGCCAATCAGCTGAGCTTGCCCTGAAATACTGTCTTGGTTGAAAGTCATTTCCGCACGTTGATTAATTTTGACTCGTGCCATTTCATCCGCAGTAATGGTTTCGGTTTTGAGCTTTTCGATTTCTTTTAACACTACTGCGCGTGCTTCTTCAAGCGTGTGACCTTGCTCGGGCACCGCTGAAATGGAAAATAAGCTACCACCACGCGCAAACAAATCATAGTTCGTACTGACACCCGCCAATAATCGTTGTTCGCGAACGAGGCGTTTTTCTAAGTGAGCAGAAAGTCCACCATCCAGCACTTCACTGGCAAGGCTGAGCGCGTAGGCATCATCTTTATTTGTTGCGGTTGATAATGATGGAACGTTCCATGCCAACAATACCGTCGGTACTTGAACCGCCGCATGAATAGTCACATTACGTTCACCAGTATGAAGGAATTCATCGACATCGGGACGTTCAGGCACTGGGCGCTTCGGGACCGAACCAAAGTACTGTTTTACTTGTGCCATTACGTCATGCGGCTGAACATCACCGACAATCACTAATACCGCATTATTTGGGGTGTACCATGTTTGATACCAGCGTTTGAGCGCATCAAGTTTCAGTTTCTGCAGGTTTTTCATATAACCAATTACTGGGTAGCGCAGTGGACTGGTTGGATAGGCCATCGATTTGAAACGCTCATAGGCCAAAGCTTGCGGATTGTCATCAGTACGCATCCTGCGCTCTTCCATGATGACTTGCATTTCTGGCGTGAAATCTGATTCTTTGAGTTGTAGATTCTGCATCCGATCCGCTTCCATCTCGAGCGCAAGCCCTAAGCGACTGGCAGGATAGAGCTGATAATAACCCGTGTAATTTGCGGTGGTAAAGGCATTGGTTTCACCACCGAAGCGAGTGTTAATGCGTGTGTATTCATCGTTAGGGATTTTGGTCGTCCCTTTAAACATCATATGTTCAAGCGCGTGCGATAGCCCTGTTTCATCTGCCGTTTCATCGCTAGAACCCACTTTATACCAAAGCTGAGTCATGACGACGGGCGTGCGATGGTCTTCGCGGATGATGACTTTTAAACCATTAGGCAGAACTTCTTCATAGGTATTTGAATTGCTGGTTGAATTACTGTTTAGATCGTGAGTTGTCGCAGTCGTCGCTTGCAGATCTTGATTTTTTGGCGTAACGCTTGGCGTCACTTCAACTGAGTTTGCATAAGCGGTACTGAGCGTTGTCGTCAATACTGTCGCAATAAGCAGTGGCAGAAGTCGTACAGTAAAAATGGGTCGCGATGTAGTCCGTTGCATGGCAATGATTCATGAGAATAAAAGAAGAGTCATAGCATAACGAAGACGCGTAGAGTTACCAGTCCTTAATGCGTTTTTCATCGCATCAGGTGTTGTAAAGTGGTAACAATAGCCCCATCCAAGCACAAAGACTTTCTTTCTTAGACTTCTCATTCATTTGGGATGATGTGATAAACAATTTGAATCCATGGTCATGTTAGAATCTGGCTATTAACTAATTTACATTCTGATTCATCTTTTTTGCAGAATCCAAAAAGCGAGCCAACGCAGCATGTCAAACCAAAACTCTAATCCGATGTCGCAATATTCTGGTCTGAATGCGCCGCTTATTTTTCCTGAAAAATCAGCGGTTGCGCCTACAGCTGCCGATATTCTCGGTAAAAAAACGCCCGTGTTACCGCCAGTTGCGCAGACGCCATCTGTTATAAATGTGCCACCAGTTGTTGTGCCTGTCATACCCGCATCAGTCGTTGAAACACCTTCTGTTGGCAAGCAAAGCATTCAAGAGCCGCAAGCGTCCAGTTCACATGTCAC
>JACMMY010000134.1 GCA_014378805.1 Moraxellaceae bacterium | reverse complement strand
TTTCTTTGGCATATTTAATGCGATTAAAAATCTCTTTTTCATACTTCTGCGTACGCAAACCCAGATCTTTTTGTACAAAACTATTGAACGTTTCATGGACATTACCATGCACCGCTTCTTGACCAATAAACGCAGAAATTTCTTTTTTTAACACAGGATCAGTCACTTGATCACGCACAGCGCGCACGCTATGCACAAACATCCGCTCGCCTTCTGGAAAAGTCAGAGACAAGATCGACAACAAATAAGACATGTACGGATTATTTTCATAATAGAATTTTGGCAAACCATCAAACTTGAATTTCTGATGACGCACTGTGATGTCTAGCGCTTTGGCAGCAGACGTATCAATAACTTGAGTATTCATAGAACAAATCTCCCGATCATTCGCTATACTAACCACAGAAAGTGACAACAAGCCATGTCACAAATGTTACAATTTTTGCCAAATGGTTGGTAACTTTAGCTAATCATCATTGATATATGCTTCAACTAAAGCCATGCCTTTGCTTCTGACTGTCCTAAGCAACTGTTTGAGCCAAACAAAAATATTCAATCATTTGGCATCTTGGATAAGCCTCATTTTTAAGGATAGCTCCCTGCACGCGAGTTTTGCGAAGGACGCCTTGCGTCAAAGCAAAGCCGTGCTTTGTTTTTCCTCATGCTTACTTTTGACAAGCCAAAAGAAGGCCAGCGGCAGGCGATCCTCCCATCAATCAACTAAGCGATAAGACACCGCCTCAATAAAGCTCTTTTTTTTGCTATAGTATCGACTGAATAACCATCATCCACAGCGCCCCAACGACTTTTCACAAAAAATCACGATGAATCAAATGACTGAATCAGAAGTAGAACAACACACCGTGAATTTGGCACGAGTCAACGATGAGTGGTTTTCAGAATTACCTGACGACTTATATATTCCGCCTGAAGCCTTTGCGATCATGTTGGAACGGTTTGAAGGGCCACTCGATTTTTTATTATATCTCGTGAAAAAAAACGGACTCGATTTAGTCAAACTCGACATTGCACCAATCGCCAGCCAGTACCTGGCCTACATCAAACTCATGCACCAGCTCGATATTGAATTAGCGGGTGATTACTTAGTCATGGCGGCATTACTCGCCGACTTAAAATCACGCCTCCTTTTACCCGCGCCTAAATCACTCACGGTCGAAGATGATCCCCGTCAGAGCCTACTCGCACGTTTAGAAGAATACGCACGCATTAAACAAGGCGCGGCACTGTTGAATGATCAACTCGTGGAAGGACGTGACGTGTTCGCAGTGACTGTCGGTGTTTCTAATATTTTGCCAGACAATGCTGAACCTGAAATCACCCGTTTTAATGCAGATATTTTACAGCTCGCCATGCGCGCCATCCTCAGTCGGCCGCCCGTTGTCGAACATCGAATTATTGCAGAAGAAGTCCCACTCGAAGAGCGTATTATTGCCGTACGTCAGGCGTTGCAAAGTGGCAAGAGTATTCGCTTTGACCATCTACTCGTCAGAGCGCAAGGACGGATGGGCATCGTGGTAACTTTTATGGCCATTCTGGAATTACTACGTCAACAAGAGATTGAAATTGTGGATGATGGATTAAAAGAAAATCAGAATAAAGAAGACCAAAGCCCATCTCTATTGACCGTACGAGGACTGAATCTTGCAGCCTAATGTTCAGCATCCTGAAGAATATCCGACATCTAATTTGATCGACAAAGCCCATGCACTGCGTATTTTAGAAGCGGTGCTGTATGCCAGCGAAACGCCTGTACCTACACTCGTATTAAGCCAAGCCTTTGAAGACGAATACGACACACAGCACGATCACAAAATCACCAATGCACAGATTGAATCTTGGCTCAACCAACTATCCGCTAAACTCGCTGATAGCGCGTTAGAGCTGATTAAAACTGCGACGGGTTACCGCATTCAAGTTCGCCCAAAATACGCCAGAATCGTGACCCGACTTTGGCCTGAACGTCCAGTTCGCTTGTCACAAGCACTTCTAGAAACACTTAGTGTGATTGCTTATCGTCAACCTGTGACGCGTGCCGATATTGAGCAACTTCGCGGCGTCACTGTGAATAGCCAAATCCTACGTACACTGTTTGAACGACAATGGATTGCCGAAGATGGATTCCGGCCTGTTGCGGGTAGACCCGCACTCCTCGTGACCACCAAGTATTTTTTAGACGCCTTCGGTCTTCAATCACTCGAACAATTGCCTGAACTTACAGAAATGAATCAGATCATTCATGATTTGAACGATAAAAACATCGAATAGATGTGATAACATACATATGTATGCAAAAAAACTGTTCTAATAAATAATTACGCCTAAAAATGATGGATAATCCACACCTACTATGATGACTCCCTACGAAGACCAATCCTTTTTTCTTTACGATATTGCATTGTAAAAAAACAAAGTGATTTTTATGTCAAAGTGTCAGATTAAAACTGATATGAAACGAAACATAATGTGCAAACATTTGATTAGAAATAGAACTTGAGGTATCGAGATGAGTGAAAAACTGCAAAAAGTCCTTGCACGCGTTGGCTTGGGCTCGCGTCGCTATATGGAAGAGGTTATTGCAGCAGGACGCGTCAGTATCAATGGTCGCATCGCGACTGTTGGTGAACGTGTAGAACAGACTGACGAACTTCGGATTGATGGTCGCAAAATCGCACATCAATCCGAAGAGGAGACTCGTCGTCGCGTGTTGGTTTACTACAAACCTGAAGGCGAAATTTGTTCACGCACTGATCCTGAAGGTCGCGTCACTGTATTTGAACAATTACCACAAATCCCGAATGATCGTTGGGTCATGGTCGGTCGTTTGGACATTAACAGTACTGGTTTGCTGATGTTCACCAACGATGGTGAATTGGCCAACAAACTGATGCATCCATCGAGCGAAATCGAACGTGAATACGCCGTGCGCGTCATGGGCGAAGTCACCCCAAAAATGGTTCTCAATCTGACCACAGGTGTTGAACTTGAAGATGGTCCAGCCAAGTTTGAATCGTTTAAAGAAATCGGCGGCGAAGGCATTAACCGTTGGTATCAAGTTGTGGTGAAAGAAGGTCGTAACCGCGAAGTTCGTCGTTTGTTTGAATCGCAAGAGCTCAAAGTCAGTCGCCTACTCCGCACACGTTATGGCACAGTGATTCTGCCACGCGAATTGCGTACAGGTCGTTGGATGGAACTGGATAAACATGATATCGAGAATCTGGTCAACAGCGTCAAGCTGAAACCACGTATCGGTACAGGCTTATACGGCATGGCAAAACGCCGCGCAGAACGCCAACAAGAAAACCCACTTCCAGCACGTCGTGGTGGTTATTTGCGTCAGCAAAAACGCGAAGAATAACCACAAATGTAGGTTGGAGGTGCTACGCTTCAACCTACTCTCAAACAACAATATTATTCGTAAATACTATGAATATCATCATCCTTGAGCGGCAATCACTTTCTGGCATTGGCGCACTGTCTGGTGTTGCTTGCATAGGTGAGGATATTTACTTCGTTGGCGATGACTTTCATTATCTGCTTAAAACAAATCTAAGAAATCTCATTAACTGTAATACTGTATTTGAAAAAATCCCGCTTTTTGAACAGCTCACACAGATTCAGCTTGTACCGCTCAGCAAATCCGAAAAACCTGATTTTGAAGCACTGACTTGTATTGAAATAGATGGTCAACAAACACTGCTGGTCATGGGTTCAGGCTCTACAGAAAACCGTAAACAAGCCTTGATTTTCAATCCTTCGAATCATCAAACCAGAAAATTGATTAACGCAGTCGATTATAATTTTCTGGCAAAAAGTCATGCCTTAACGGGCAGTGCTAATCTTAACATTGAAGCCATCTGTTCAGACAATCAGAATCTTTATATCTTCCAGCGCGGTAATATTAACAGCCATCATGGGGTTTTGGTATTTGATTTAGCGCAAATACAAGACGGTAAATCGCTAGAAAAATCGTTTGTGAATGCACTCAATTTACAACTGCCCGATATTGATGGTTCTGCCAGTGGTATTTCCGATGCTTGCTTTTTAATGGATAAAAAACTGATTGTTGCGACCGCTGCCGTTGAGCAAACCACTAGCACTTATGATGATGGTGAAGTGCTTGGGAGCTTCATTGTTGTATTGTCTACTGATGGGAAAACGTTGGCTACGCAGATCATTCAAGATGATCAAGGTCAAACAGTGCCTATCAAAGTCGAAGGTATTACATGGCTGGAATCAACGGTTGATGGCGAAGTCTTTTTGTTATGTACAGACAGTGATGGTGGGGATTCAGAAGTATTACGAGTACTAGTGAATAGTTCGGCTTTTGCGAATAGCCTTTACTAAAATATCCACACTTCGAATAACGATACTCAATTTATTTCAATCAAGAAAAATAACGCCTCAACCCTTTCAACAATAAATCATTTTCAACTCGTACCAGATTCGGTACATCCAAGAAACCTTGAATCAACTCGGCATCACCACCCGTCAAGACCAAGTCACGCGTCGGTTCTGTACGTACTAATTTTTCAATTGCACCGACCAAACCAAGCAAAATACCATGATGAACCGCATCTTGCGTATTTCTTCCTGCCGATAAATCACTAAACGCACCATCAGGTACTTGTACACGCCGCGTGCCTTGCGCCAACGCTTCACGCTGTAAATAAAAACTCGGCAGAATATAGCCACCTAAATGATTCTGATCATCCAGCATATCAAGGGTTAGTGCCGTTCCGCAGCCCACAATACAGAAATTCTTTTGCTGTCCTGACAGCGCAAGGACTTGCAGCCAACGATCTATCCCGAGTTTTTCGATTTGATCATAGCCTGTGATTAATCCATGTGACGTCGCCAACACCTGTGCAAACTCAATCGGTGTATTTAACGGCGCTAATGATTTTTTAATGCGCAGATTTGCCTGACTATCTAGCACCGAGGAAACGCCCACAAACGATGCCTGAAAGGCACTAAACCGATCAACCAAACCCAGTAGCAAATCAGAAGGCGATTGAAGATGCAGCTCTGCACCAGACGTAATGAGTGCGTCACCTTCCGTTAACCAATACTTAAGTCGTGTATTCCCAAGGTCTAGCCATAACTTTCGTGTGGTTGTCATATAATCCAGAATCTCTTTTTAAATGACTCCAAGTGAGTAAAAAATAAGATGATTAAAGCTCAACGCCATGCGTCGCTACAAATGCCACAAACTCATCTTCTGTGAGGGTTTGAACACCTAACTCTTGTGCTTTCGCAAGTTTACTCCCTGCCTTCTCACCGGCAACCAAGGCCTTGGTTTTCGCTGAAATGCTGCCACTCACCCGCGCACCCAATTCCTGCAAAATCATCGTCGCTTGCTCACGCGTAAAACGAGACAGCGTCCCTGTCAGCACCCAGCTTTCGCCGGTTAAAGGCTGACGTGTCCTTTTCGCAGTCGCATCCCAATGAACACCCGCCGCAATGAGTCGCTCAATCACCTCTTTGTTATGATCATCACGTAAAAAACTATAAATCCACTGCGCCGAAATTTCACCAACGTCAGCAGTCATTTTTAGATTCTCTAAATCAGCAGCGAATAGTGCATCTAACGTTTGGAACTGTTCCGCTAAATTACGCGAGGTATTTTCGCCAACACCACGAATCCCTAATGCAAAAATGAATCGAGAAAATGTCGTTTTTTTACTGGATTCAATCGCTTCCAACAAATTCTGAACGGATTTCTCACCCATTTTTTCAATGGTCAACAACTCATCTCGACGCGTATATAATTGATAAAGATACGATACATCTTGTACCAGTCCCTGACTCAACAATGCTTCTGCCCAACGCTCCCCCAAACCGTCAATATCCATCGCTTTACGCGATACAAAATGTCGGATCGCTTCAATCCGTTGTGCAGGGCAAAATAACCCACCTGTACAGCGCGCCAAAGCCTCGCCTTCTGGCATTACAACAGGGGACTCACAGACAGGACAATCACTGGGTAAAACGACTTCTTGCGCAGACACAGGACGGAACTCAGGCCAAACGCGCTCAACTTTTGGAATCACGTCGCCTGTGCGATAAACACTGATCGTATCGCCCACACGCACATCTAAACGCTGGATTTCACCGATATTATGCAGTGTGACATTACTGACCGTGACCCCGCCGACAAACACAGGATTAAGCCTTGCAACTGGCGTCAGTGTTCCTGTCCGTCCCACTTGCCAATCAATTTGTTCAACTGTCGTCAACGCCGCTTTCGCAGGGAATTTATACGCCGTCGCCCAACGTGGTTCACGGCTTAAAAAGGCCAACTGCTGTTGCTGACGTAGCGAATCAACCTTGACCACCATGCCATCAATTTCGACCAACAGATATTCGCGTTCAGCATTGATCTGATCATAAACCGCTTGTACCGCCTCAACCGAATCAACCACCTCTAATCGCTCAGAAACTGTGAAACCCAGTGATTTTAACCAATACAGAGATTCTGATTGTGTCACGTTGTCATGTAAAGGTTCACTCTGAGCGATTGAGTACGCATAAAAAGCAAGTGGTCTGGTTGCCGCAATTGCTGGATCGAGCTGACGCAAACTCCCTGCAGCAGCATTGCGTGGATTGACATAGGTTTTTAGACCTTTCTCTTCGGCTTCACGATTGAGCTTAGCGAAGCCACTTTTTGGAATTAAGACCTCACCGCGCACTTCCAGCACACGTGGCGTAGGCTTGCCCAACGGATCAACCAATAACAACGGCAAATTACGAATTGTCAGTGCATTATGAGTCACATCTTCGCCTGTCTCGCCATCACCACGTGTCACGGCTTGCACTAACTTTCCATCATGGTAATGCAATGACACCGCCAATCCATCAAGCTTTAACTCCAATTCATATTGAATTTTTTGACCGGCTAATCGGTCTCGCACACGCTGGTCGAAGGATTGCAAATCTTCATGATTAAATACATTACCGAGTGACAACATCGGCACTTGATGCACAACACTATTAAATTGACCCAGCGCTTGTCCACCGACCCGCGCTATCGGGGAATCTGATTGCACCAATGCTGGATATTCTTCTTCTAATTTTTTTAAACTGAAAAACAACTGGTCATATTCACCATCATCAATCGATGGTGCATCCATCACATAATAGGCATGGCTATGTTGGCGCAGTAACTCGATGAGTTGACGCATTTTTGCCACGACATCAGTATTATCTTGATTCACATGACGATCTTCTTGATTTGCAACATCTTCTAAGTCGTCAAATAAATCACTGATCATATCCATTCCTTAAGTACCAAAACTGAGATTCATGCGACGTCGAATAACGTGGCAATAACTTGAGTCATTTTCTGTGATTAAGACAACGGTTTCAAGTTGCTTCATCTCCAATAGTCCATTGAAATCAGTTTATATTGGCAATTAAGTTAGGAGCATAGCGATGACCATAAAAAAGGACAGCAATTGCCATCCTTTTTTGATTTAAGAAATCAGGACAAATTAAAGCCCAGCGAGTTTTAAGCGGTTCGCTTGATTACGATACAGTGTGACAGGGCTGGTCGCAAAAATATTGACCAAACCGAACAATAAATTCACTTCATCCAAATGATTTTGTGGATAATCATCACGAACAACTACGCCCAAATGACTTGAACATTGACCAACTAAACCATCACTTGCACCAGGAATCAATGCGCCTGTCAGTGCGAGGAAACCATCAGAAACATCCAAAGGATTGCTTAATAAACGAGTACCGCTCCAAGAATAGTAATTAATATTATTTACTTTAGCCGCACCTTGACCACATGAAGATGTCGGCATCGCTTGAGGGAATTGCTTGTTAAAGGCAACCATACCCGATGTCGTCAGCTGATTTAAACCAGCAATCGAATTTTGGCTATACTGCTGTCCAGACGAAAGATCAAGTAATGAGAAGAACGCGTTGAGGCCTGATGTAATCACTGGGGTCAACAAACCACCGACTACAGGAGCCTGAGTCACGCTTTTAATCGTATCCGCAACAGGCGAACCGAGGTTCGGGCCACCAACACCTGTAACAGAAGCAATGTTGGCTGGGATCATCGCGGCCACATAACGTGAATCAAGCACGCCTTGGCTATGGCCAATCAAATTCACTTTTTGAGCACCAGTAATCGCCAAAATTTGTTTGACCTGACTCAGCAATTGCTCACCGCGAACGGATGAAGAGTCGAATGAAGCAACTTGAGTCGCAAATACTTTTGCGCCGTTTGCAGTTAGATCAGAATTAATACCGTAAAAATACTGACCAATCGATAACCCACCGATCGCTGTAAAACCACCCATACCATGAGCCATCACTAATGGATATTTGGTTTGCGCATAGTTTGAAGTGACTGTCGCACTGCCGCCCGCTTTACAGCTCGATGTGCTACAGAATTGATAAGTTGCGGTTGTTGCCGAAGCGAGTGATGTCGAAAGTAAGCTTCCAGCAAAAACAAGTGCAGAGAGTTTCATTGATATTTTCCTTTTCATCATTGGTATAATTTTCATTCACATCAGTGTGCGATTCAGTCAATCTCGTGACGGGGCGATTCTCACACAGAATTGAGGAAATTGTACGAAAAACCGACGAAAGGACAAAAGGAGACCCAGTCAACAAAAACCACAAATCAAATAGCTTCCACTCATTGGATTTGTCTTAAAAAGAAAATATTGTATAAAAAAAGGGTAATTAAAAAATAATTACCCTTTAAATAAAAACCCAACGCGAAGTGTACCTAGCGCGTAGGTCTAAAATCTAAAACTTGATGACGATAATGACTTTTTAACTGCTCACTCAGTAGGTTCATCTGATCATCAAGCAATTGTGCATAACATTCACTGCCTAAACGCTGTGCAGTGCTCATCATCATATCAAACCCTTGCAAAGGCTTAATTCCAGGCAGTGCGAGAAAAAAAGACAATCCTTCAAAATTTTCTTGTTCGATGGTTTCCAACTCAAATCCAGCGGGACCATCTGGCGTATATTTTAAGACACTAAACATCATTGCGCCTTCACCCGTTGTTTCCTCAAAGCGATGAAATAAGTCCATTTCACCAAAACGCAATCCGTATTTACGCAAAAGTCGAAGCACTGTTCGCCCTTCCAATGCACGACCGCTTTTGGGGATTAAGTGAATCGCTATAATTTGCTCTGCTTGAACCAAGATACTGTCTTCTTCGCTACGCGTATGCTCAGCCAAATGCTCATCTATTAGTGCACTTTCACCCTCCCACTCTGCAAGCTGCGTTGTATCAATCACAGGTTTCAAAGCTTCGGCTGGGACTTCATTATGTGGCATCAACGAATCATAAACTTGATTTAAATCAGAGATAATATCGCCTTGATGCGCCAATTC
>JACMMY010000133.1 GCA_014378805.1 Moraxellaceae bacterium | reverse complement strand
TATGCTATATGACTTACATGTACAATATTCTGAACATGTTCACCATTAAAGCCTAAACTTACCTTCACTTTTCTTTTTTTCTAAATGCTCTACCAAGACCTCTCTCGCATCTTCTTTAACTTTGCTTCTTGCGGCAGCAGCTCTTTTGATTGCGAGTTCCATGAATCGTTGATCCTGCTCTAAAGCTGATATTTCTTCTGGTGTTGCTTCTTCCATTCTAAGATCTGTCATTTTTTGCTTTTCCTTTCTTGATCAATCCGACTGAGATTAAGCAACGGCTTGTAATATCTTGATACCACTTGAAACGGTCTCCCAACTTAACTGTTTAGAAGGCTTGTTAATAGTGCCTAAACCATCCAAATCACGCTTAATAACACCCGCAATTGCTTGAGCAAGACGGACTGGTACAGCGCTCCCTATCATCTTATAACCCGCAGTAACATTCTAGTAGTGGAAAATAAAATTATCGGGAAAAGTTTGTATTCTGGCACACTCACGAATACTGAGGCGACGATACAAATCCGCGCATTCTGGTGCAAAAATTCTGACGTCTTGCGAAACAAATTGCATTTTTGGGGCTTGTGGATGTATCGGCGCATGGCGACCGCCAGCCTGAATAGTAAATGACACCTCATCCCAAGACCGAACTCGATTTCTCGACATATAAATAGTAGAAAAACCGCCTGTCATGTACTCATGATTTGGGATTTCACATAAAGCACCATTGGTCAGATAGTTTGAAATGGCTGGCAAAGCATTATGCCTTAAATCACCGATTGCCCTTTCAACAGATATTTTATTATCAACGGTAATGCCTGTTGGAAATTCAAATCCTGCACAAGACCCTAGTAACCTATAACCAGAATTCCTTTCAAAGGCAGTACGATTCGATTGCTAATATACATAGTTTCTAAAAACCGAAAGACTTTCTCAAAATCATTACTACCCCTGTAATCGTTTCTCACAGCGACTACCAAATAATCGACACCGTGCATCATTGATGCTTGAAAAATATCTTTTAAAAATTGATTGTTATCAACCGCTCTACCTGCCTCAACTTCAATCACAATTGAGCCATCTTTTGAGACCGCATCTGCATTGAAATATTTATCAATTTTATTGTTGATACCAAACAAAACGGGGACTTTTATTTTTTCAATATCCTTTTTTCCCGCCTCAACCACAAAACCGATTTGCTCTAAATCTGCCTTGATAAGCTCTAAAACAGCGTTACTCGGCAAGTTGTGATATGCAGATGTAAATTGTTCAAACTTATTTTCAAAACACTGAATGACACCTGATAAAAAGAGTGTTGTTCCCACTGACCTTGGAAAAAACTGATACTGTAAACTATTAATCATGATAAATTTTCTTCAATTTCAATCGAAATTTCACTTAAAGCATTTTTAAATGCCATTTGAGTATTTGCAAATACTCTATAAGTGCCATTAGACATCCACGGTTTTATCTGATGTTCAAGCTCTTCCAAAAAAGAATCAAAGCTATCCACTTTTAAACCAAGCTTTTGATATTCAGCGCGCACTTCGGGGCACTGCATGCTGTGACAGCTCATACCATGTACGCACCGCATAATCATCTCCAAGTTTTTTATATTTAAATATTCTACAAAAAACTATTCAGTAGAATTCAATCAGAAGGCAGAATTGATACCTTCGCCCTTAGTTGCCTCTAATCGCTCTAACAAGGGACTTTTCGCATTAGCCTTCGCTTTCACTCTGGCTTCGGCATTTCTACGTATCGACATTCCCAAAAATCTTGCATCCTGCTCTAAAGTCGATATTTCTTCTGGTGTTGCATCTTCAATTCTAAGATCAATCATTTTTTGCTTTTCCTTGCTCTGTCAATCGGATAGATTATGGTGTGAATGAATCTTCCATACAATCCACACCCTAAAAACTATTAAGAAGCCGCCTTAATCAACACCAACTTCTTCAACGTATACGTTTCAGGATGTGCCGGATCAATCGGCTGACATGACGACTGGTATTTAACAATCGAATCTGGATGAACTGCAAAACACGTGATATTTCCTGGCACAGCACTGTCGATTTGAATCTGAATCAACGACTGATCTGCATTCACAATCCAGCTCCCATTGGCTTCGGGTTGCTTGCCTTCTTTCTCACTTAAGTTAGGTCGAACATAGGTTTGATTCATGATAAAAGTTGCATCAGCGTGTAGATCAATCATCGTTTTGCTACTGGTTTGCGCATCATCCGTTGGCAGCATACCTTCATATTGACCAACGATTGCCGCTGGACGAATCGCCGCTGGCGTCGCACTTCCCCTCAGCGCATCTGCTTGCTGAACCTTCTCTGCTTTTTCCTTTTTGCCACAAGCAACGCACAAGCTCGCAACCAACAGACTAACACCCACCCAACGCATCGACGAATTAACCTTCATACAAATCACTCCAAAACTTTAAATATTTAAAACGTTGTACATTCAATCATGTGTCTATGATATCAATTTATATCAGGACTCTATGTAGTTTAGGCTCAGAATCTTGCTTTTCACTCCCACCCAAACAACTCACCCTGCCTCACCACTTCATCAGGCTCGACGAAACCACTCAACCCCACACCGACCAAGCGATAGCGTGTTATCTCTGGTAGCTCAATGCGATCACGCAAAACCAAAGCAATTTCAATTAATTCCTCCACCGAACTAATCAAATGCTGTGGCGTATAACTGCGTGTGAGAATTTGAAAATCAGACGTTTTCAATTTTAAAACCACAGTGCGACCCATCCGAGTTGTCTTGCGCGTCGAATTCCAAGTTTTTTCAGCCAGCCGACGAATCGCATCGTCCAACGCAGTCAAAGGCACATCACTCGCAAAAGTATCTTCTGATGAAATCGACTTCACCCGTTGATTCGGTTGAACCGCACGATCATCAATACCGCGCGCGCATTCATATAACCGCTTACCAAAGCGACCAAAGCGCTGTTCCAACGCCATCCGCTCACACAGCCTTAAATCACCGACGGTTTCAATGCCCAGCGCCGTTAACTTGGCTTGCATCACTTTGCCCACGCCATGAATCTTACTCACAGGAAGTGGCGTTAAAAAAGCCTCAACCTGACTCGGACGAATGACAAATAAACCATCAGGTTTACGCCAATCTGATGCGATTTTTGCCAGTAATTTATTGGGCGCAACGCCAGCCGAAGCCGTAAGGTGAATCTCTTCTCGAATTTGGGCGCGAATACATTCTGCAATTGCCGTTGCTGAACCTAAATCCAATTTCGGTTCGGTCACATCCAAATACGCTTCATCCAATGACAACGGCTCAATCAAATCGGTATGCCGCTGAAAAATCTCGCGCATGTGTTTCGATGCCGCTTTATAACGCACAAAATCAGGCGGCACAAAGATCGCATCAGGACATAACCGCTCGGCACGAATCGCTGACATGGCAGAACGAATGCCATATTTGCGCGCTTCATACGACGCCGCGCAAACGACAGAACGTTCCCCTTTCCACGCCACAACCACAGGTTTACCGCGCAAGCTCGCATCATCACGCTGCTCAACCGACGCATAAAACGCATCCATATCAATATGAATGATTTTGCGTTGTACAGGTATTATCGCCTCGCTCATGCGCCGTTAACCTATTCTAAATCAAGCTTCCACCACGAGTGGAAAACCCGCTATGCGTGCGCCGCGTGTGCCGCCTTTGAGTTCGATATATTCACGCGTTGGATCAAGTGACTCAAGTAATGCAACCGCACGGCCCGCTTTCGTGCCACCGCCGCATAACACATAGACTGGCTCACCTAATGGGATATTAGCGAAAACCGATGCATCTAAAAGCTCAATCGGTTTATTGACGGCGCCCGCAATATGTCCTTCAGCAAAGGATTTCGCATCGCGCACATCCCAAACTTGAGCGTGCGGTGTTTTTTCTTGAATGCTTGGAAAATCGGTAATGGCTAATTCACGTATCATGAGTCGTTTCCTTGAGCATCGCTACAATGACGAACGATTGAATGACCTTAATGGTACACGTTCATCTTCTCGATACGCATAACTTAGCAACACAATTTGTTATAATGGCAAAATCAATAACACTTTTAGATAGAGATTAAACCATGCCATCACTCGACGTTGTCTCAGAATTAGAGATTTTTGAAATTAATCATGCGGTACAAAATACGCAAAAAGAAATTCAAACGCGCTTTGACTTTCGTGGCAAAGAAATCAGTATCGAACTCAACGAAAAAGCCAAAGAAATTAAAATCAAAGGCGAAAGCGATCTGCAAGTGGAAAACGTCCTTTCGATGTTAGAAAACCACATGATGAAACGCAAGGTTGACATCCAAAGCCTTGATGCACAAGACATGGCGGCATCAGGTAAATTTATTACCCAAGTCATCAAACTCAAAGATGGTCTGGATTCAGAGACTGCGAAGAAAATTAATAAAGCCATTAAAGAAAGCGGCATTAAAGTTCAAGCGTCAATTCAAGGTGATAAAATTCGTGTAACGGATAAAAAACGTGACACCTTGCAAGAAGTTATGGCATTTTTGAAAGAAAAATCATTCGGTTTGCCATTGCAGTTCAATAACTTTAAAGACTAAGTTAGCGGCAACGGTAACGATCCTAAATGATCGTCTTTTTTTTAACGATTCAGATGAATCATTGAACGGAACATTAAATGATGAGCAAAAACAGCAAGAGTATGATCGCCAAGGTTGTCTCCGCAACCAACTTCTTACCGAATACACTTCAGGCAAAAGTGCTTTCTAAGGCTTTTGGTACTGTTGTGCCAATGGTGGGTACAGCAGGAATCAGCTACGATTTGGTTACGGCAGAAAAAGTCATTTGTAGTATTAAAAATCGACGCAAAATGCAGAATCACATTCACGGTGTTCATGCGGTGGCGATGGCATTACTTGCAGAAACTGCAACGGGTTTTGTCGTTGGAATGAATATTCAACCCGAAGGCATGGTGCTGATTAAATCACTGAAAGTGGAATATAAAAAAGTTGCGAAAGGTGATCTGATTGCCACTGCAACGCTGTCTCCGTCTCAACGAGAATTGATGGCAACAACCCCTAAAGGTGAAATGACAGTTCCTTGTATTATCACCGATGAAACGGGTCAAAGCCCTGTAGAAATTGAAATGATCTGGGTTTGGTTACCGAAAAAAAGACCTGCTAAAGTTGCATAATGTAAAACGCTCATAAAAATGCCGCGAGATCTCGCGGTTTTTTTATGCCCAAGAATGACATCCATACACACACCCAACATTACCAACAATCGATAAAAACAATGGCATAATCGAACCCAGACATCATCAAAAAATCAGGTTGAAATCAGATGAGTATGTGCTTGTGACAGCGCAAGTTTTGACGCAAGGTTTAAAAATGCCGCGACGTTTTTCAATGACCACAAAATTGTTTCTGTCGATTTTGGGCATCAGCGCGCTCGTGATTATCGCGATGGGCGGCGCCATGTCGTGGAGTTTAAAACACAGTTTTTCGGCATATAGCGCCCAACAAGACAGTCAACGCGCGCAAGCAATGGCCACAACGCTTGCTGACTTATATGATGACAAAGGCAATTGGGATTTTATTCGTAACAATCCACAACTTTGGCGAGACATTATTCGTTCAGATTTCGGACGACGTGAACTGCATACGGTACAACTCAATCCCGAACTCACGAATAAAAAATATGACTCAGACAATGATCTCGATGACCATAAATTAAGATCCTATGCCGAACAACAAAATCAAGCGCCTCGACTTCGCCGCTCCTCGCACTGGAGTTTATTGGACGAAGCAGGACTGCTGATTGCAGGAAATACGGATATCGCCACCACTGCGTTGCGCTATCCGATCCAAGTGCAGCAGACTACTGTGGGTTGGATTGCGGTGTCACCGCGTCAACGTCGCGTCACTCAAGCTGAACGTAAATTTCTCGCTCAGCAACAGCAATCCAGTCTTTACATTATGATTGCAGCGACTATTCTGGCGATTTTGACGGCGCTACTGCTCGCACGCTTATTTCTTGCGCCAGTCCGCCGTCTTGCGGAAGCAACACAACACTTGATCGCTGGGCACTACGACACGCGTACGCAAGTTCAACAACAAGATGAATTAGGGCAACTGGCTAAGGACTTCAATCAGCATGCAGCAACGTTGCAGAGCAATGAAATG
>JACMMY010000132.1 GCA_014378805.1 Moraxellaceae bacterium | reverse complement strand
CAATTTTTCCCAATACGCGGGTGGTTTGTAGCCATCGATTTTGGTTCGCGCATGAATCGTGAGCCAAGCTGCCCCCGCCGATTCAATTGCACGTGCATTGTCGAGTGTTTTGGCATCATCCAGATAACCGAGACGCATTTTTGCCGAAACAGGAATGTGTGCAGGCACAGCTTTGCGGACGGCTGCGACAATCTCGTGTACCACTTCAGGTTCATCGAGCAGGACAGCACCCCCACGGTGACGGTTGACGGTTTTTGCAGGGCAACCAAAGTTTAGATCAATCGCAGGTGCGCCAAGTTCTGCAGCGAAGGCGGCGTTATCTGCGAGCGCAATCGGATCATTACCGAGGAATTGGATATGTACGGGAGTCCCACTGTCAGTCTTGCAGTTATTGTGTAATTCAGGGCAATAGCCATAGATAACATGTGCAGGAAGCAGTTGGTCGGTGATGCGAATAAACTCAGACACGCACCAGTCGTATGATCCGACTTCGGTGAGTAAACGGCGCATGGGTGGGTCGGTGAGACCTTCCATCGGGGCGAGAATGAGTTTCATAACAGAATTTTAGCACGACGCGTTTAAAGTCGATCTTTATAGCGGATTTTGTGCAAAAGGTGAACTGCTTTTTCCTGTGATCGCTTTAAAAAGCCAATTTTAGTGATTCGAGTGCTCGATCCGATTGCTGTTCCCAATATTCTAATTTCTCTTGCCATGGTGAAATCAATGATGCAAGTTCCTTATGTTGCTTTGCGTAGGTGAGCCAGACAAAGTAGTCGTGCCATGTTCCCAATAATTCTTGTAGGGATTTGAGCTGAGTTTGTTCTTGCTTGGCGCGTTTAGTCAGGATGGTTTTATAGGTTTCACTGCTATAGCGTAATTGTTTAATTAAAACGCGTAAGTGATGCTTGTCAGGTATTTTTTGCTCGATGAGCTTATGCAGTTTTTGATTCTGCTTCCGCCATTGTTGATCAATATGTTTTTCAAGATCATGTACTGCGTGTTTAGACAGTGAATGCTGCCAATGTCGTGGTAAGGCGATCAGTCGCTGAGTGATGGCATCGAGTTCGAGCTGTTGGATCACAAGCATACGATCAGCGTCTAATTCCTGTTGATAGACTTGGGCAAGATCCTGCATAAGGCATTGCTTAAGCTCGATAATTAAGACCTCGCGATCACGAATAGGATTGGTTAACACCATATTTTTCTTTACAAATTGGTCTAATTCTTCTGCCTCTTTCAGATGATTGCGTAAGGGATGCAACAAACTGCGCAGTTGTCGTAAGCTGACTCTTAAATGATGCAACGCCTCTGGATCCTGTTGAGTGAGCTGCTCTCGGCTCGCCCAGATTTGTGCGTGGAGCTGTTGCATTGAATGGGTAAGAAGTTTAATAAGTTTAGGCATCAATGTTGCCCTTGGGTCGTTTGTTTTTGAGCTGTTGATGATGCGCGCAGCTCAAAAATTAGTGTAGCTGACTATTGTATATTTAAAGATATTTTTGAATCAATAAAAAGTAATAGATTGATATTGAATACTTTTTATTTCGAGGGGAGGAGGGTGCATATCATGATCATGGATTTGATCTCGGCTGGAACACTGCGCTTGAGCCTATTATTCCCTTGGTTAACGTGATGCTATCCCACTGGATAATATCTTTTCGTGTTGCTTGCTTAACTCATTCTTTTAATAGAAGATCATGTTACAAAGTTGCCATCGTTAATGGCGCTTTTGCAATCATGGATTTGAGGAACCACAGTGATGAAGAAAGCAAATTTTTCTTATGAACAACTTACAGCTTCCATGGAAAGAGACACAAGCGACCTTGATCTGAGAAGAATTAACAACAATATTTTTCGCCTGCTGCGCATGCCTTCTAATCTAGAAAAAGCCTTTCGCGAGGATTACCGAACTAAAGCGACTTCCACCGTGCGGTATTCCGTCTATGGTCTGATCGCGCTCTATTTATTGGTCGTACTGCCAGTCGAGCTATTGATCAATGATCCAGAGCAAGACGTGTGGCGCGGCTATGCAGTCTATCCCATCGGATTTGCTTTATTCATTATCTGGATCAGTGCGCAACTGACTCGGCTCAATAACTATGTCGAGTTTACCCTGCGTCTAGGCGTCTTTATTTCGCTAAGCGGTACGATTTACGGCGCAATATTACTCGATAACACCCTGTTGGGTCAGGTTGCGAGTTGCGAGACGATTTATGTCCTCATAGTTGCCTTTTCCTTGCTGATGCTGAGGTCACTTTCAGCGCTGAGCAGCGCCATCGGAGCATTCCTTTTTGCGATTGTAGCGGCGAGGCTCAATGGTGTGCACATTCCATGGGTGGGTATGTTTCTCTATTTCTGGGTGCCTTTACTGATCTGTGTGGTCACAGGTTATTTGATGGAGTATGCGGCAAGAAGAGACTTCATTCAAAGCCTCATGCATACGCGCAGCAAGCAGCAGATGGTGAGTGAAATTGCGACGCTGGTCAACGATGCCGATGATGTAGATTCCATACTGTCTTTAGCATTGGGTCGCGTGTGTGCCCATACTGGCTGGGTGGCAGGTCGAGTGCAAGCCGTGGGCGATGCTGGGCAAAGTATTTCAGCTCATTATGTGGGTTCGAAACTCTTTGGGGGCGCGAGGTTAGATATTGAACAAATGTTTCGTTCCCCGTTGCTTCCTTGGGTCAAGCGGGTGATCGATTATGGTACGGCACGTTGGCAAAACTATCACGCGATTCTAGGTCATGCAAACACGCAAAGTGAACTTCAAAATTATCCCCAGTTGCATGTGGTTTTCCCCGTAAAGCTCGATAATAAAGTGCTGGCTGTGCTGGAGTTTTTCTCACTACGGCGAAAACCACCCGATGAACGGCTATTATCGCTCATGGATAATATCGGTTATCAATTGGGCCGAGTCTTTGAGCGTAAGCGCCAACAGCAAGATTTAAATATAAAAGCCTTGCATGATGTTTTGACAGGACTTCCCAACCGCGCTTATCTCTTTGATCGGCTGCGGATGGACATCGCAAGAGCAAAGCGCGAAAATGGTTTTGGGTTCAGTATTCTTTTCATTAATGTCGATCGCTTCAAATGGATCAACGACAGTATTGGACATCTCGGTGGTGACCGTCTTTTGGTGGAATTGTCTCAACACTTAAAACTGGGCGTGCGTTCGGAAGATTTCGTTGCCAGATTGGGGGGTGACGAATTTGCAATTCTCATCGAGGCATTTGATGAATGTCAGGCCGTCAACGCTATGGAACGTATTCTGTTACAGCTCGAGAAGCCAGTGACTGTTGCGGGTCAAGATATTCATTTGGATGTGAGTATCGGGATTGCGATGTATGCCCCACATTATAATGAGCCAGAGGAGCTATTGCGCGATGCCGATATCGCCATGTCGGATGCCAAGCAAAAGGGGCGTGGTACGTTTACGATCTTTGCCGATGAAATGCACGGGCAGGCGGTGGGGCGATTGAAACTTGCGGCGGAACTCCGGCAAGCGATTAAGGATAATCAGCTCGTTTTGCATTATCAGCCTATCCTCAATATTAGCAATGGCAGGGTGATTGGATTTGAAGCATTAATTCGTTGGCAGCATCCAGAGCGAGGATTGCTGTCGCCAGTGCACTTTATTCCATTGGCGGAGGAGACAGGACTGATTGTTCCCATCACCGAATGGGTGTTGCAGGAGACGGTTCAACAATTGGCTCTCTGGCAGCAGGCTGGTGATCAGACAACCAGCATTAGTATCAATCTTTGCGCCAGCTTTCTGACACAATCTGATATGCCTGATCAGATTCTGGCTGTGATTCATGCTGCCAACATTAATCCGAGCAGTTTGCATCTAGAAATTACCGAAACACAAATTGTCGGTAATGCTGATATGTGTATGGTGAATATCAATCGCTTACGAGACGCCGCAGTTGAAATTTATATTGATGATTTTGGGACAGGTTATTCTTCGTTGAACTATCTGGCGAGTTTTAAGGTCAATACGCTGAAGATCGATAAGAGCTTTATACAAAAACTGGCTGAGGACGGCAAAGACGCGCATATCGTTCGTGCCATCATTGGTCTGAGTCATCATCTTGATCTAACGGTTATTGCTGAGGGTGTTGAAACCAAAGAGCAGATGAAAATTTTGCGCGAGATAGGGTGTGATTATGTACAAGGGTATCTCGTGTCTCAACCCGTTGCTTTAGAGGTTGCTTCTCAGATGATGGGTAAGAAATTCGATATCAGTAGGCATGGCATCATCACGCTTTTACCGACACACGATTCGGAAATTTCTACGAAAAAGACTGAAAAATGTTAGAAATTTATTTTAATCACACTGTCGATGAAAACCAATCAAGACGCTGGATGATCAGTAAATATTCATTAAATAACTGATAGAGAGATTGATATGGAGCTATAAATCAAACGCTATGCAAAAGTACACATTGGCATGATGCTTAAAATCCATGATCGCGCTGATGTGACCTCATTCTATTGATATTCTAATTTTTTCTGAATTCCCCGCATTCTTTCTAAAACTTCCCGGCGACTCACCTGTCCAACGCCTAAAGGCATGCTGAAAAGAGCTCTGCTCCGCATAACCGAGCAAGTCGGCGATTTCGTTTAGGCTCAAATCGGTTTTACTTAAATAGTGTTCAGCTTGTTCTTGCCGAATCTGTTCAAAGAAATTGCGGTAGCCGAAGCCATATTCACTTAATCGGTTTTGCACGGTGCGCGGTGAAATGCCAAAAGCGGTTGCGACATCGGTGATGGAGACTTGATTGCTGGCAAGATGTGCGATCAGATATTCACGCAGCTCTTGCAAGAAATCAGGCTGGGTGATGGATTGTAGCTTCTTTTCTACTTGCGTCAATAGCACGCTGTTTGTGGTTGGGTCACTCAGCGCAATCGGCAAATCCAGTATGGATTTATGCGCGACGAGTTTAGTGATGGGTGCATCAAAATAGATTTTTCCGCCAAAAATTCGTTGGCACGTTTCAATGTTATCAGGTTGTGGAAAGCTAAAGTGAACATCGTACTGGATGGTCGGCGTAGAGGTGATTTCTCGCGCCATCACCGCGATAGCGACTAACGATTGTTGCATAAAAGTCGGTAAAAGCGGCCCGAGATGCGGGATCCAACGTGCCTCGAAATACTCGCCGTTTTCGATCAATTGTATGTCGTTGATCTCCGCAATCAGCTGCCCAAATTTCCACAAAATATCCGCGATATCCCCCAAAGTTGAACAACTCATGAAGATAAATCCCAACATGCCAAAATGCTTCGGTCGGAATTTTTCCGCGACTCTAAGTGGTAAATCCACATCACCCGTATAGGTTATGGCCTGTTCTAACAGCATTTGCCATTGTGAAATCAGGATATTCCCTCCTGATTCATTCAGCTGAGCAAGGATGGCGGGTTCAAATAGAGTCGCTGGGTTGAGGTCGATACTCTGCAAATAATCGAGGAGTACGCTCGCATATAACGTACTCACAGTCCCATCGGGCTCTATCGCTTGCTTGTTTTTCTGCACAGCCTTGTGCGATTGATCAATCACGTGATTCTCATCTCATCATTCCTTTGATCAAGATATCCATGACTCCAGTTCAGTCAGGATGTCTTTTTGTTGCGTCTACAGCGACGACCTCATTGATCCTAACACAAGAAAAACGGCTTGGGGACATGTATCGACCGCCGTATGAATACAAAGATCATAGAGATCAAAATTGATTCGTTGAGTTTTTTTTGTACATTTGCGTGATCTAACAAAGATGTTTATAAAGTGAACAATACTTAGGCGAGAATTATAGGCAATATAGCGTCAACAAATCGTTTGAGCAGTCGTTCAATAATTGCAGTGATGCAGGATTTTCTTGGACGAATAAATCGTAATAATGGATAGGGATATTATCAATGAAAGCTATTTTGCACACTTTATTATTGGCTGGCGGCTTAGTAGCAGCGAGCGCAGCATCCGCAGCAACGTATCAACTCTGTAGCACTTCAGGCTGTCGCACTGGCGGTAGCGCGATTGCGTGGACATCGTACGCAAAAACAAAATATCCAATTGTACTTGCGCACGGTCTCTTGGGTTTTTCATCAATTGTTGGTGTTGAATATTTTTACGGTATTGCCCCCGATTTGACCTCAAATGGCGGCAACGTATTTGATACGCAAGTGTCTTCATTAGATTCTTCATTTGTTCGTGGCGAACAACTTCGTAGTCAAGTTCAGATTATTCGAGCGATTACTGGCGCTGCAAAAGTGAATCTGATTGGTCATAGTCAGGGTGCAATGGATAGTCGCTATGTGGCAGGTGTGATTCCAAGTCAAATTGCATCAGTGACGTCAGTCGGCGGTGTAAACGCGGGTACGCCTGTTGCTGATGCCGCTGCGCTGGCATTAGGCATACCTGTAATCGGTTCTGCGGTTGGTGCAGCCAGTTCAACATTGTTGAATGCAGTCTTTACGTTGGTGGGTGCTGCTTCTGGACAAGCGTACAACCAGAATCTAATCGCTGCGATGAATCAACTCACGACTGCGAGTGCAAAAACCTTCAACGCAAAATTCCCAGCTGGCGTGCCGACTACGGCATGTGGTCAAGGTGCACAGAAGGCTTCAAATGGCGTTTCTTACTTTTCATGGGGCGGTTCAAGTCCTTTGACAAACGTCCTTGATCCTTTAGATTACGTGTTCACGCCGACTTCGTTTATTATTTCAGGTGCGAGTGATGGTGTGGTGCCACAATGTTCCCAACATTTGGGAACAGTCATACGTGATAACTATGCGCAAAATCACGGCGATGAAGTCAATCAAGTGCTCGGCTTAGTCAATGTTTTTGCAGCAAGCCCAGTCACAATTTATCGCGAACAAGCAAACCGTCTGAAAAATATCGGATTTTAATTCCCGATATTGAGTCGAAAAAATGGATAGCTTTTGCTATCCATTTTTTTTAGCAAGCTCAGTAAGTAAATTACGGTTTAGCGTCTTCCGCCCGATAACTCGGCGTTTTCCCCGCCTGCATCTTCGGTGCAGTGCCATCTTTACTCTGCTTAATCCGCAAAGCACCAATCAACGACAACACATGATGCACATTCAGATTGGTCTGCGCGCGTGTCGCTGCGACATAGAGTAAGCGCAACTCCTCATCGGCAATCTGCACTTCGTTTTTATTGATCTTATAACTGTAATCATCTTCCAACTGGACGTTGTGCCATTCCAAACCTTTCGCTTTATGCGCCGTCGAAATCACATAATCGGCAGAGGCGACAGGCGTGATCTTGAGTAAGGCTTTTTTCAGCGGATCAGTGCCGTGATCATCGACGAGTTTGACCAGTGACTTGATGTCATTGCCATCATGGGTTTCGCAGTATTCATGCACATCTTGCCAACTGGAAAACCACGCCAATTCGGGCGCATCAAACACACGTCGCCCCGCTTTAAGCGCCGCTGCACCTTCAACGAATTTCAGTAAGCGTTCGCTATCGGCTTGTAATGCGATTTTGTCGCCATTGACCAAACCAGACAGCAGCAACGACATGGCGCGCGCATTGGTGCGGCACAACACCGCATTTTTCACGCCCATGCGCGGTGACAAATCGATTTTGGATTGCTTGGTCGGTTCACCTTCCAGCGGAATGGTTTCTTTGAGTTCGCGCAAAAACACATTTGCGACATCGGCAACGGCTTCGCCAAAACGGAACGAACGCGTCAGACGTGTTGCCGTGAGTGGGAGTTGTTGCATCGCATTGACCGCACCACGCCATGCGTAAATCTGTTGATGCGCGTCGCCGACATAGATGACCTGTGCGCGTTTTTGCTTCATCAGCACGCCAAGCATCAGCGGATCAGAATCTTGTGCTTCATCAAACAGCACATAATCAACAGGAATAATCGGATCAGACAGCGCCCAACATTTCAGGTAAATATCATGACCAATACCTGCTTGATGACGCGGATCAATGGAATCCTGCCAGCGTTTTTCCACATGCGGAAACAGGTGCATCCGCAGACTTTCGGCATCATCTGGATGTAGCCATTCAGGCAATTCGAGATGGCGCGGTGCAGGATGTTGGGCATTGGTCGCGCAAAAACGACTCACGGCATTGCTAATAAAACTCGCCTGACGACTCGGCGTCAGTGTGAAATGCTCAAAGCGATTACCCAACATGCGACGAATTTTCATCGGATTGAGTTGATATTCTTCCGCCATACGCGCAGGACTCATACGCGGCAAACGCAACTTGTCGGTGATCGCACGATTGACATGACGATAGGCGAGCGAGTGAAAGGTGCGGCAATCGACATTGCCATGAAAACGCCCTTTGGCTTGATCGGCAATTACTTTGTTAAAGGCGAGATACAGTCCTTTTTTCTGCGGCATCGCCTCCGCGATCAGTTGCAGCGTCGTGGTTTTACCGCTGCCAGCATAGGCGATAATTTTAAAAGATTCATTGCGGCGCGCTTGTTCAATCGCCAGATTTTGTTCTTCGGTGATTTGATGAGGCTTTGATGTCGGGTGCGCGGACGCAGTCGATGGATTGACAGATTGATTCATTAAACAGTTTCGCCTTTACGGCGTTTTTCGAGCAACCGTCCAAATAATAAACCAACTTCAAAGAGTAACCACATGGGAATCGCAAGCATGGCCATACTCATCGCATCGGGCGGCGTAATAAACATCGCAACTGCAAAACAACCGACGATGATATAACGGCGTTTAGCCACCAAAGAATCCACCGACACGATGCCTGCCAAGATTAGCAATAAGGTGAAAACAGGAATCTCAAAAGTGACACCAAACGCCAAAAATAGCTTTAAACAAAAATTCAAATACAGATTAATGTCGGTCATGGGCACCACGTTTTCAGGCGCGATGTGAATGAAAAAGGTCAAGATCGAGGGCAAGGTAATAAAATAAGCAAACGCTACGCCGAGATAAAATAACATCACACTGGCGAATAACATCGGAATCGCAATTTTACGCTCGTGTTTATATAGTGCAGGCGCGATAAACTGCCAAATCTGATGCAACACATACGGCATCGCAATCATGATTGCGACGTAAAACGTCAGTTTAAACGGAGCCATAAACGTCGAGGTAATGTCGGTTGCAATCATCGTCGCATTGGCGGGCAACTGGGCGCGCAGCGGCACCGAAAGCAACTGATACAGGTCAGGCGCGAAGTATGCGAGCGACAAGAAAATTCCGATCACGCTGGCAAAAATCCGAATTAAATATTTACGCAGCTCAATCAGATGCGCAGTAAACGGCATCTCATCGAGATCGCTGGCTTGTTTTGTTTGATTGGGTGGCGGTAAACGGTCTGTCATAGCGGCGTAGCATCAATGGAGTGTTCAGTATCTGAAAATTCTGCGGCGAATGGCTTGTTTTTGAGCGTTGAACTTTTTGGTAAATACGGTGCTACTGGAATCAGTGACAAGGACATCGACATTGGCACAAAGAAAAAATAATAGCCTTGTACATAAGATTTGATCGGTGCTTCAATGCCATGCGTCCAATCCGTATCTTCAAATGAATTCGTGTTCATTTTTGTTGGATGAATACTGTGCTCAAAATCGCGTAAATCACTAGAAAAATCATCTTTGGCATCACGAATTTGTGCGAGTTCATCTTTCATTTTTTGGCGCATTTCAGACAGATGCACTTCATTGGCGATCTCGGCTTGGGCGTTCGCCAGCGTGCGGCGAATACGACCATACCATGCGCCCGCCATGCGTGCTGCGTGCGGTAGTTTTTCGGGGCCGAGCACGATCAATGCCACAGCACCAAGTAATAACAGCTCACTTAAACCAATATCAAACACGCGATGATCGACTCTTTAAATTCAATGCACTAAAATCAGTGCAATCAAGTGAATGAAACAATGAGTCAGACTTTGTCTTTTTCATTGTCAGTATGTTTAACTGTACCTTCGACAGTACGGTCTTTTTGTTCTTTATCTAGACGCGCTTGTTCTTCTGGATCTTTCATGGCTTCTTTAAAGCCTTTAACTGCGCCACCCAAATCTTTGCCCAGATTTTTGAGTTTTGAAGTGCCGAAAACTAAAACGACAACAACGAGGATGAGGATCAGATGCGCAGGGGATAAGCCAAACATGGTTCTATACTCTTTAATAATAAATAATAAAATACACCATCTATTAAACCATGACTGTGGTTATTGCTCGCGCGATGCTTTTTCAACCAAACCAGATAAATCAAAGCGACGCGATAGTTCGTCTAATACGGCTTGTGGTGGGACATTAAACTGTCCAAGCATTACGATCGCATGAAACCAAAGATCCGCAGTTTCATAGATTAAATCTTGTGTATCGTTCTCACTTGCATCCTTGGCTGCGAGCACGGTTTCAAACGCTTCTTCGCCGACTTTTTCCAAAATCTTATTCAAACCCTTGTGGTACAGGCTTGCGACATAAGACGAACTTGGATCAGCGTTTTTGCGCTCTTGAACAATGCGTCCCAGATGTGCCAGCACATCAATGGCTTCATTCACAGCCGTTGTATCCGTGTGACTATGTGTGTGCTGCGCTGCTGAACCGTAAATCGCTTCTGGGTCTTTTTTAACCGCATCAACGATTTGCCAGCCTTCAGGTGTCAGCACTCTATAGAAGCAAGATTCGCGCCCAGTATGGCAAGCAACCCCGCCTTTTTGGGTGATTTGGAGCACAATCACGTCGCCATCGCAGTCGAGACGGATCT
>JACMMY010000131.1 GCA_014378805.1 Moraxellaceae bacterium | reverse complement strand
GCCGAAGCATCAGCGTTACTCGTGTTGCTAATCCTGACACCTTTGATACCAGTGTTAATAATATTATTAACAGCCGTGTTGGTGGTACTTAGACCGCTACTAACACTTGAAATCGAGCTATTGGTATTACTTAAGCCACTACTAATACTTGAAACTGAACTATTCGTATTACTTAAGCCACTCGACACGGACGATACAGTTGAGTTGGTATTACTTAAGCCGCTTGAGACTGACGAAACCGTTGAATTTGTATTACTCAAGCCACTGCTGATAGTAGAGAGAACACTATTTGTATTACTTAAGCCACTTGAGACTGATGAAACCGTTGAATTTGTATCACTCAAACCACTGCTGATACTAGAGACAACAATATTCGTATTACTTAAGCCACTTGAGACTGATGAAACAGTCGAGTTGGTATCACTCAAACCGCTGCTGATACTAGAAACAACACTATTCGTATTACTCAAGCCACTTGAGACTGACGAAACCGTTGAGTTGGTATTACTCAAACCACTGCTGATACTAGAAACAACGCTATTTGTATTACTCAAGCCACTAGAAATCGAAGATATACTACTGGAAATATCAACCCCAGCTAAAAACAGTGATCCGTTTACATTCAGATTCCCACCTATCGAAAGATTGTTTGGATCTGTACCCGCTGCACCACCGGCTGCATTTTAATAGAATAAAATATGACTCGTTTGAGTTGCTGCATTAGACTGACCAACCCCCATTAGATAAACAATTTGGACTTGATGAGGAGGTGAGTACACTAGCCGAGGCTGCAGTGTTAATAAGAGAGCTTCCGCTTGTTGCAGTAGTGACATTACTCGTAATCGTGGCAGAAGATGGTAAATTACTTCCTAAACCTAAACCAATGAGTAATGGAGAGCCCGTAAGTGAATTTACAATGCTATTTGTATTACCAATAGGAATTGCTAATCCATTGATCAACGGAGCTAGAGGTTTGGTCAAACCAGCAAATAGCAAGGTAGAATCAGCCGTATATAAACAACCTACATCGGTACCGTCATTAATATAAATCCCGCCATCTGCATAAGCGGTGTTAACAAGTGCACCGTTGACACTAACAATCAATATCGTCGCAGATAAAATATTTCGACTAAAAAAAGTACCGAGCATTTCCTTATCTTCTGTACCAGGATTGCCACTTGTCGTCCTTGAATGACTTTTTTCCTTGTGACTTTGCAATTTCAGATACTGCGACCCAAGTATTCTGAGCTTTACTCCAAATCACGCGATATATTTTATTCATGCGAATCTCCAGAAAAACAATTAATTCATATCATTTATAAAATTATTAAATAAAATATAAACTTATACCGAACACTTAGGTTTAATAAATAAGTTATTCGTATTTAGTAGGCGCAATTTAAGATAACGAATAAATATTAAAAAACATTATTCACCACTTAAAATATAACTATTTAGATTGATTTGACACCTAAGCTCATCTTTTACGGTGTATTTTTTTAATCACATACTCACCAGTCTAGATTGTTTGCGAGTTAACGTTTATTTTCTTATACCTTTCCTTGTTTATACAATTTTAATCAAACAAGAAATAATCCTAATCTTGCTTCATCACAGAGCCTGAATAAAATGAATCAATTTCTGTGACAAGTTGATAAAAACATTTACCTTTAATGAATGCAAACTCATTTTTTTTGTGATGATATTGTGAATAAAAATTTTATTATGACAAAAATACAACAATTTCTTAAAAAAAACCTTCAATAAACTTTACGTTGACTAAGATCTAGATTAGTACATTATTTGTAATTTACAATTTTTACACCTAATTAAAACATTGAGTAATCATTAGTATTACTTAATGATCAGTTAGATTTTCTTTTTGTTAAGAATTAAAAGACTCGTATTTTCCGACGAACGGTTAACTATAGTGTGATACATTTCACAATTTTCGCAGAGATCATATCTTGCAAGGAAATATCATTCTAATCGCAAAAAAAAGAGTTCTAGTTTGAAAACTAGAACTCTTTTTTTTGCGAAATTTTTTATTGCTGCAATGCAATATCCGCAGCGTCATCTTCACCGCCTTCTTTACCATCAGAACCAAACGAATAAAGATCGAACGGCTTTCCATCGCTACCTGGAGAAATATATTGCAGATCAGCACCCCATCCATCTTTTGGCAAACCACCCTTAATATAACCACCATTTGGCCAAGTCTTTGCAGTAGCAGGCTTATGGATTAGTCCATCCAACCCTTCTTGGGTTGTTGGATAGCGAGAGTTATCCAGTTTAAATAAATCCAAGGCACTGGCTGTGGTAGATAGAACGGACTTGGTTGTACCTACCCGCGCTTTATCACTCTGGCCAATCACGTTCGGTACGATTAAGGCAGCAAGAATGCCCAAAATCACGATCACGACCATGACTTCAATCAAAGTAAATCCTGTTTGATATGACTGATACTGTTGTTTTAAGCGAAGACCCATATGTATTTAAAACCTTTAATTGATCAATTATTAAATAGTGCGATTGAAGCATATCTCAGACTATTTCACCAGATTGTTCATGTTCACAATCGGCAACATGACTGCCATGACAATCATCAAAACAATGAAAGCCATAAAGATCAACATCAATGGCTCAAGCAGCGACAACAAGGTGGAAATCAATGTGCTAACCTCGCGATCCTGCATGGTTGCCGCACGCGCGAGCATGTTTTCCATCTCACCAGATGTTTCACCGCTACGGATCATTTGCACCATCATGGGTGGAAAGTAACCAGAACGTTCGAGCTGTGTTGCCAATGCACCACCTTCTGTGACTTTTTCAGCCGCCAGTAAGATCGCATCACGAATCAACCAATTACTTGATACTGCCGCACCAATATGTAAGCCATCAACCAACGGTACACCCGATTGCGCCAAAATCGACAAAGTGCTCGCAAATCGTGCGGAGTTAATACCACGGCTGAGTTTACCAAACAACGGCAAGCGTAGAACAAAGCGATCAAGCGCATAACGCCCAGTTTCGGTTCGTACAAAACGCATGAGCAAAAAACCACCACCAACGATTGCCACAAGCATAAAGGGCCATGCGGCTTTCACGAAACCACTCGCACCCATTAACATCCGGGTTAATAACGGTAGTGCTTGGTCGGTATGATCAAAGACTTTGACGATATCAGGAACCACAAACGTCATCAATCCCATGATGATGGCAAAAGACATCAACATCAATAGAACGGGATAAATCAGCGCACCTTGGATTTTTTTCTGCATCGCAAAACGATTTTCGGTGTAATCGGCCAGCTGATTAAGAATCAGATCCAAATGACCCGATTTTTCTCCAGCAGATATTGTTGCAATATACAGTGGTGGAAAATTTCCTGACATTCGCAATGACTGCGCAAGTGAGTGACCTTCCATCACTTTGGAACGTACGGAAAGAATCAGACTTTGCACATGAGGTTTATCACCTTGCCGAGCAACCGCACGCAAAGTTTCCTCCAAAGGAATACCCGCTGCAATCAGCACAGAAAGTTGTCGGGTCAATAACGCAAGATCGTAAGCATTCAAACCGCGCTGAAACCATTTTTTGCCCATTGCTGAGGTTTTGGTTTCTTCCACGGGTTCAACTTGCACTGGCATCCACGTTTTATCACGCAACTGCTGGCGAATTTGACGCGCAGAATCACCCTCAAGCACACCTTTGTGCTGTTTGCCTGCGACATCTATAGCGGTAAACTGATAAGCAGGCATTCCATTAACCTAAATTATAAAAAATACATAATGAGTTGAATTTGGCCTTTAATTAAAGCACTTCTAAGCTCAATTGTACCTTTGAACTCTGAATAAAATCGTAACCCATTTGTTTCTATATTCAAATAAAAACAAAATCATGACAACTCGTAGATGCTTTAATTTGTGGTTACGGCTAATTGCTGAACCAACAATGCAATCCGTTTTCCTTGTGCAACGCAGAGTGCTTTTTCATCGCTACTCACGGCTTGATCGTGATCAGCGCCACTGACATGCGTCGCACCATACGGCGTTCCACCCCTTGTCGTTCTGGACAACGCCACTTCAGAATAAGGCAACCCAAGTAATAACATGCCATGATGTAACAAAGGAATCATCATGGTGATCAACGTCGTTTCTTGCCCGCCATGCATCGATCCAGACGCCGTAAACACACAAGCAGGTTTACCTTGCAGACGACCTGATAACCAAATCGTCGCGGATTGATCCCAAAAATACTTCATTGGCGCGGCCATATTACCAAAACGTGTTGGACTGCCCAATGCCAAACCAGCACAATCTTGCAGGTCGTCCATTGTTGCGTACAACTCACCTTCCAGCGGAATACTTGGCACAATCGCAGTCGTCACGCTCGAAACTTCCGGCACTGTTCGGATTCTCGCCTTGATGCCAGCAAGCTCTATCCCATAAGCGATCGCCCTTGCCATTTGTCTTGTCGTGCCATATTTACTGTAGTACAACACCAAAATATAGGGTTCGCTCATCATTGATCACTTCATTAAAATTATTGACCCATTATACACAGGCAACGATACACATGCTTTAAGCCCTGTTTTTCAACAAAACGTTAACTTAACCTAAGAGTGCAATTATGTAATATGATGATTGCTGTCAACAAATTATTTTTATAATGAAACGAGAGGTTGAGTAAACTGACTCAATTTACCGATTCGACATCTGGTTATCAAATCCCTATGGATACATATCTAAAAAAGCTATCTTTCTATCACAGCAAATGGTTCCAATTTTTGGTATTCCTCGTTAGTCGCTTTGAAAGAAATCATTGCCGCGATCGCTCAGCGGCGTTGACCTACACGACCATCTTGTCGTTGATTCCAATGTTGACCGTTTTTCTCGTTGTGCTGTCATCAATTCCAGCGCTTGCACTGGCGCGCAGTAAAATTCAAGACACGCTTTACAGCTACTTACTGCCTGAATCTAGCACGGTAGTTACTCAATACTTAAATGAATTTGCGGATAAATCCTATAATTTAACTGTTATCGGTATTATCTTTTTGTTCGTGACATCAATGATGATGTTATCGAGCATTGAAGAAGCCTTTAATAAAATTTGGCAAGTCAAAAACCTACGCGGCGGTGCGGTTGGACTGATGCGTTATTGGATGGTAATTTCGCTTGGGCCACTGTTTATGGGCGGTGGATTTGCACTTTCCTCAGCCATTACCTCCATTGAATTTCTAAATAGTAATATCGCAGGCTACTCGATTGATTGGTCGGTTTGGCTCAAACTTGCATCGCTTGGACTCACGCTATTTGGCTTCACATTTATGTATTGGATGATTCCAAATCGTAAAGTTCCCTTTAAAAATGCTGCACTCGCAGGCATATCTGCTGGAATTTTATTTGAGCTTCTCAAAAAAATATTCGGCTTCTTCATGCAAAATTTTACCAGTTACGAATTAGTTTACGGGGCATTTGCAGCATTTCCGATTTTTTTATTTTGGATTTACATGTCGTGGAACATTGTCCTACTCGGCGTTGAAACCAGTTATGCGCTCACCATGTATCGTCATTCTGATCGACCACCGCGTCACCCAATTCTATCAATTCTTTATATTTTGCATCTATTCTACGACCGACAAAAAACCGGTAAGGTTGTCACTGAAGCAGAAATGATGTCCTTACTCGGCAAAAAAGAAGTTGAGGATTGGTCTGAATTTACCGATATTTTGCAAAAACATTGCTTGATTAATAAAACTGACCAAGGCGATTATGTTCTCAGCCGTAATCTAGACCAAGTAGACTTTTGGAGTTTTTATCAATCACTCCCCTACCCACTACCTCGCAATGAAGATTTAAAAAACTGTCATGCAAACTCTACAATACTCAATGATGAATGGAGCATGCTGATTGTTCCTTACCTGAGCGAATCAGAAGCATACCTCAGCAAGCATTTATCCATTCCACTATCACAACTCTTGGAATCGAATCCAAAACAGTTTCACGTAGAAAAACCCAGCACTAACTAGAACTTAGTAACGATATAAGTCAAAAAAGGTAAAAAAAAGACAATTCAAGTTGAATTGTCTTTTTTCCATATATCTAGATTAAATAATTTTTCGATCTATTACCATGTAAACGGATTCCACCATCTGACGATCGTACCCAAAGCGACATCTTTTTTCTCTTCCATACGTGCTTTTGGAACTGGCTTACCGTCTTGCCCGTTAAAAGATGCAAAGTCACTTTTGGCAACATCTTGCTGTGCAATCTTGACCGCTTTATCTGGATCATCCACGAAACTGTAACCAGGAGTCTTCAATGTCGTCGTGCGAATCTCAGCAATAGCATCTTGGTCAGGCATTTGATTTAACGGACCAACATTCAATAGCCCTAAAGCTTTGTCTGGATGTCCTCTAAAATTCTCTTCGTCGTAGCGTAAATAATAGGTCTTACCTCCCTCAACTTGAAAGTCTGCGACGGTGCCTTTTTGGAAATAAATAAAGCCCAAGGGTCGGCTAATTCTCATTCGATATGTACCCGGCTTCAGTTCTAACCAATAATAATGATTATCCAATAAACTCGGCAGTCTCACATCGTTTAAGAAAATACTTGCAGCAAGAATTTCATTTGCATTCCACTCACTATGTGGACGATACAAATATACCAGAGCAAACTTTTTATCCAAAACTGGGACAGGTTGAAATAACGCACCTTGATCAACTCGAAACCGATCTACAGCCCAACTTCCTAGAGAAAAACCATGCGGTTTATACTGACCTTTTGT